>NZ_CALAOH010000170.1 GCF_937926365.1 uncultured Azohydromonas sp.
CGGCGCGCCGCCGCGCACGCCGGGCCGGCGCGGTGGCGCGACGCGCGCACCCTCATGGGCACGCAGGTGGACATCGCCGTGCAGTCCGCGGACGCGGCGCTGCTGCGCCCGGCCGTGGACGCAGCCTTCGCGCGCATGGCCGCGCTCGCGGCCGAGATGAGCCACTACGAGCCCGCCAGCCGCGTCAGCGCCATCGGCCTGGCGGCCGGGCTGCAGCCGGTGCCTATTTCGAAGGAACTATTGAGAGTCCTGGAAATGGCCCAATCCATTTCCGCGCGCAGCGGCGGCGCCTTCGACGTCACCGTGGGCAGCGTGGGGAAATGGCATTTCGATCCCCAGGCGCCGCAAATGCCGGCACCGGCCTACATATCCAGCCACCTGTCCTCCATTGGGTATAGGCAGTTGGTAGTGGATGCCCGCGCCGGCACCGCCTATTTGCCCCGTCGCGGCATGCGGCTGGACCTGGGGGGTATTGCCAAGCTGTATATCCTCCAGGCCGGCATGGACGTATTGCGCGCCCATGGCCTGGACACGGCGCTGATCAACGGTGGTGGCGACGTGGTGGCGATGGCGCCCGCGCGGGCGTCGGCCTGGCGCGTGGGCGTGCGCGATCCGCGCCAGCCCGAGCGGCTGCTGGGCGTGCTGCCGGTGCACCGGGGCTTCGTGGCTTCGTCCGGCGACTACGAGCGCTGCTTCGTGCGCGACGGCCACTACTACCACCACGTGCTGGACCCGAAGACCGGCTACCCCGCGCAGGGCCCGCACGGCGTGACGCTGGTGGGCGAGACGCTGGAGTCGGTCAACGGCATTGGCACCGCCGCCATGGTGCTGGGCCGGGACGCGCCGCCGCTGCTGCGGCACGGCGGCGCCGAAGCGCTGATCGCGCACCGCGACGGCAGCCTGTGGACCACGCCCGGGATGCGGGCGCAACTGCAGGCGGTGGGCTGAAATCCGCGTCCAGCGCTTGCGCCACTGCCTTGCCATGAACCCGGCGCAACGCACGAGCCACCCACGCCGGGCCCGGGGCCTGGCGCGCTGGATCGTGCAGCTCGCGATCCTGGCGCTGCTGCTCAAGGCCGCGGTGCCCCTGCTGGCCAGCGCCGCGGCGCGGCTGCAGGGCGTGGCGGTGGGGCAGGTGTGCGAGCTGTACGGCGTCGCGCCGGCGCTGCTGAAGGTGCAGCCGCCGCACGCCAGCCATGCCGCCCATGCCGAGGCGGCGGAGCCGGCCTCGCACGAGCCGGGCGCCGAGGCCGCGCACCGCGGCGACCATTGCGCGCTGGCGGCCTTGGCGGCGCTGGCACCGCAGGCCCTTGAGGCCGCAACCGCCTTGGCCTTCGAGCCATGGCAGAGCAGGGCACCCGTGCGCCCGGCATCCACCACGCCCAGGGACGCCAGCGCGGCCTGGGCGGCACGGCTCAAGCACGGGCCACCGGTGGGGTGGCACTGACGCTTCCCGGGCCTTGACGCCCGCCCCTCGAAGGCGCGGCGGCCCGGGCTCCCGCGTGCCCCGTCGCGAGACGGCGCGCACGCATGCCGAGCTTTCCCTGCTCCTTGCCACGCTGCGGGCCACGGTCCGCGGGCGTGACGTGCTGTTCCTCCCATGAAGTTCCGTTCCTTCAAGCCCACGCCCACCCCCCTGGCGCTGGCCCTCCTCAGCCTCTGTGCCGGCGCGTGGGCGCAGTCCGAGGCCCCCGTCACTGTCGCTGCTGCCGCCGCCGAGGCGGAACCGGTCTCGTCCCAGGTCAGCGTCACCGGCACCCGCGAGAAAGCCCGGCTGGCCGAGACGCCGGCCTCGGTGGGCGTGATCCGCGAGCGCGACATCCGCCTCACGGCGCCCGCGCACCCGCAGCAGCTCCTGGGGCAGGTGCCGGGCGTGGCCATCGCGGTCACCAACGGCGAGGGGCACAGCACCGCCATCCGCCAGCCCTTCACCACCGGCCCGCTGTATCTGTACCTGGAGGACGGCATCCCGACCCGGGCCACCGGCTTCTTCAACCACAACGCGCTGTACGAGGTGGACATCCCGGACGCCGCGGGCGTGGAGGTGGTGCGCGGGCCCAACACGGCGCTGTACGGCTCCGACGCCATCGGTGGCACGGTCAACGTGCTCACCCGCCCGCCCGCGATGGACCCCGGCGTCTCCGCCACCGGCGAGCTGGGCAGCTTCGGCTGGCGCCGCCTGCTGCTGGAGGGCAACACGCCCACCGGCGGCGACGCCGCGCTGCGCGCCGGCGCCAACCTCACGCACAGCGGCGGCTGGCGCGACGGCACGGCCTACGACCGCCAGAGCGTGAGCCTGCGCTGGGACGCCGGCACGGCCGGCGGCACGCAGTTCAAGACCATCCTGGGCGCCACGCGCATCGACCAGCAGACGGGCGCCAACTCGCCGCTCACCCACGGCGATTACCTGAACGACCCGACCAAGAACAACATGGCCATCGCCTTCCGCAAGGTCGATGCGCTGCGCCTGTCCACGCAGGCCGAGCACGAGAGCGGCGGCGCGCTGTTCACGCTCACGCCCTACCTGCGCCACAACGCCATGGAGCTCAACGGCAGCTTCAACCTGAGCTCGGACCCGCGCATCGAGGCCACGCGCGTGACCTCGCTGGGGCTGCTGGCGAAGTGGCGGCAGGACTTCGGCGGCCCGATGCGCCCGCGGTTGATCGCCGGGCTGGACCTGGACCACAGCCGGGGCTCGCACGCCGAGGACAGCCTGAACCTCACCAAGGCCGGCTTCGGGGCCGACACGGCCTACACCGGCTACACGCTGGGCAGCCGCATCTACGACTACGACGTGCGCATCCACGGCGCTTCGCCCTACGTGCACGGCGAGATCTCGCCCACGTCCGCGCTGCGCCTGAGCGCCGGGCTGCGCTACGACGCCATGCGCTACCGCATGAGCAACAACCTGGGCGCGGCCACCACGGCCGCCGGAACGCGCCTGTATGCCCAGACGCCGGCGGCGAGCGTGGACTACACGCACCTCAGCCCCAAGCTCGGCGCCACCTACGCGCTGGCCCCGAACGCCAGCCTGTACGCCTCCTACAACCACGGCTTCCGCGCGCCGTCGGAGGGCCAGCTCTTCCGCGCCGGCAGCGCCACGGCGGCCGGCGATGCGCAGGCCAAGGCGCGGTCCGCGCTGGGGCTGCAGCCGATCAAGGCCAGCCAGTTCGAGCTGGGCCTGCGCGGCGACGCCGGCGGTTGGGGCTACGACGTGGCGGCCTACGAACTGGTCAAGCGCGACGACCTCGTGAGCCAGCGGGACCTCGCCACCAACGTGACGACCACCGTGAACGCCGGCAAGACGCGGCACCGCGGCATCGAGCTGGGGCTGCACAAGGGCTTTGCGGCCGGCTGGCGCCTGGACACCGCGCTGTCCTATGCCCGGCACACCTACGTGGACTGGGTGAGCAGCGGCGGCGACTTCTCCGGCAAGGAGATGGAAAGCGCGCCGCGCGTCATGGCCAACACGCGCCTGACGTGGGCACCGCGCGACGGCAGCACGGTGCAGCTCGAATGGGTGCGCCTGGGGTCCTACTGGCTGGAGGCCAGCAACTCGCCGGTCTACGGCAAGTACCCGGGGCACAACGTGTTCAACCTGCGCGTGCGGCAGAGCCTGCCGGGCGGCGTGACGCTGTTCGGCCGCGTCATGAACCTGGCCGACAAGCGCCATGCCGACAGCGCCGGGGTGATCTCGAACACGCCGGTGTTCTCACCGGCGCTGCCGCGCACCTTCGTCGCGGGCGTGGAGGCGGCGTGGTGAGGCCGGGCCGCGCGATGGGACGGCGGGCGCTGTGCGCCTGGACGGGCGCGCTGCTGCTGGGCGCCGGGGCACCGGCACCGGCGCAGCCGGCGGACTTGGCTGGCCGGGCGGATCACGCGGGCCACAGGGGACAGATGGGCCGCCATAAACCGCAGCTGGCGATCGGCGCCGCCTTTTCTCCTTCGGGCGAGCTGTGGATCGTCGGCCTGGACGAGCAGGCGCGGCTGTTCACCCGCAGCAGCGCCGATGCGGGCCGGAGCTGGTCCGCGCCGCGCGTGCTGGACACGGCGGGCGACACCGTGGCGGCCGAGGGGGAGAGCAGCCCCAAGATCGCCTTCGGACCCGAGGGCCGCGCCGTCATCACCTACACCCAGCCGCTGGACAAGCCGTACACGGGGCGCATCCGCATGCTGCGCTCGGCCGACGGCGGGCGCAGCTTCTCCGCACCCTTCACCGTGCACCGCGACCAGCAGGTGATCACGCACCGCTTCGACGCGGTGGCCTTCGACGCCAAGGGCACGCTGCATACGCTGTGGATCGACAAGCGCGATGCCGAGGCCAGCCACGCGGCCGGGCGCAAGGACTACCGCGGCGCGGCGATCTACCGCAACGCCTCCACCGACGGCGGGCGGAGCTTCGGGCCAGACATGAAGGTGGCCGACCACAGTTGCGAGTGCTGCCGGATTGCGCTGGCGCCCGCGCCCGACGGCGGCATGGCCGCGCTGTGGCGCCACGTGTTCGAGCCCAACCAGCGCGACCACGCCTTCGCGAGCCTCGGCGGCACGGCGCAGCGCACGCAGCCCGTGCGTGCGACGCGGGACGGCTGGGCCATCGATGCCTGCCCGCACCACGGGCCGGGGCTGGCGCCGGCGGGGCAGGGCTATCACGCCGTGTGGTTCGGCGAGCGCGCCGGCGTGGCGGGCGTGCGCTACGGCCGGCTCACGGCCGAGGGCACGCCGCGGGGCGAGCCGCGGCTGCTGCCCGATGCGCAGGCCGAGCATGCCGACGTGCGCAGCGCGGGGCGGCACGTGGCCATCACCTGGCGCGGCTTCGACGGCGAGGCGTTCCGGTGGCGGGCCTGGGTTTCGGCCGACGAGGGCCGCAGCTTCAGCCTGCGCGAGCTGGGCTGCAGTGGCGGCGACAGCGACCACCCGCGCCTGGCCCAGCATGGACAACGCATCGTGGCGCTGTGGCGCACGGCGGAAGGAGTGAAGGTTGAAACGCTTGTTCCTTGAAGCGGCGCGCGCGCTGGGTGCCGCGCTGCTGCTGGCCTGTGCCGGCGCCCAGGCCGCGCCGGCGGCTGTCGAGGCATTCGACGCCCAGTCCTGGAAGCAGTTGCGGACCTCGCCGGGGCGGCCCACGGTGGTGGTGTTCACGGCCACCTACTGCGCCTACTGCCCGGCCGTGATCGACCAGATGGCGAGCGAGATCCGCCAGCGCAAGCTGGACGCCTCGCTGGTGGCGGTGGTGATCGACGCGGCGCCCGGCGAATCGGACCGTGCGCTGCTGGCCGACAAGCACTACCGGGGTGCCGACCGGCTGATGGCCTTCTCGGGCTCGCCGCAGGCGCTGCGCTACGCGGTGAACCCGCAGTGGCCCGGCGGCGTCACGCCCTACGTGGCCTTCCTGGGCTCGCACGCGGGCGCGCTGTGGGTGGCCGGAAAACCTTCGGCCGCGGACGTGGAGCGCTGGCTGGCGCTGTGTTCGGGGCGGCGGTGAACGCGGGGCCGGGCAAGGCGGTGCAGGGTCTGCTGCAGTGATGTCGGTGAGACTTAAAATATCATCACCTTCATCACGGGAGCGGCCTCCATGCAAGCAGTCGTCTCTGTGCGCCTCGATCTCGTGGACCAGGATGGGATCGAAGACGTACGCGCGGAAGTGGAAGCCACGCTGGCGCGGCTGGCGCCTGTGGTGGTTGAGATGGTGCGGGACCGCCACGCGGCGATCAGCAAGGAGCTGGTGAACGTTTTCCTGCAGGGCGCAACGCCGCGGGCGGTGGACCTGGCGCAAGCTCGGCTGCAGGCCCGTGCGTACAGGCAGGTCTTCGAGGGAACGGAATGGCTCTCGGCGGCCCAGATCGGCGAGTTGGCTCAATTGGGCACCGGCAACCCAACCGGCACCGTCAACCGCTGGAAGGCGCAGCGCAAGCTTTTTGCCATCCACCGCGACGGCAAGGACCACTACCCCCGCTATGGCCTGGGCCCGGACTTCCGGCCGCTTCCGCAACTGGCCGGGGTGTTGAAGGTGCTGGCCCATTACGACGGCGAGCGCCTCGCGTCCTGGTTCGAAAGTCCTTCGGGCTACCTGGACGGCCAGCGCCCGCGGGAGCTGCTGGCTTCGCAGCCTGGGCAGGTGATGGCCGCGGCCCGGGATGCGGTGGAGGCCGAGCAGGTGGCGGGTTGACGCTCGCCGGGCAACTGGCCTCCGGCGCGTTGAAGGCGGAGGAGGTGGCTGTCGTGGAGCTCCAGCCGCTGGAGGTGTGGCGTGTCTATAGCCGTTCCTTCGGTGCAGCCGGCTTCAACGCGACCGGCCGCGGCAATGCCAGGTTCTCGCCGCTCAAGGGACCTGACGGCGAAGTCGTGCCCACGCTCTACGCCGGCACTACCCTGGAAGTCGCGTTGATGGAAACGGTCCTGCACGACCTGCCGTCGCCGTCCGCGGGTTTCATCCTGACCCTGGACCCCAGGATCGAACCCCGCCGCGTCGCACGCCTGCGCACGGCGACGCCGCTGCGCCTGGCGGACTTCACCAGCCTGGGGCTGCGCAGGCTGGGGCTGCAGCGATCTGAGGTCATCGACAGCCACAAGAGCGGCTACGCGCTCACGCGGCAATTGGCTGGATGGCTTTATCGCAGCCGCCCGGACCTGCAAGGCATCTGGTGGACGTCCCGACAGGACGACCGGGCGCAGGCCCTGCTGCTGTTCGCCACCCGATTGCCGCCTGCGCCATTGGCGACCCTCGCGGCCGATGAGCGCTTCGATGAAGGCGCGCACATGGTGGCCTTGACCGGGCTGCTGGATCGCCTGGGAGCGAGCCTGCAGGTCAGCTGATCACACCCCCAGATACCGATGCAGCGCCGCCTCATCGGCGGCCAGCTCGGCCGAGGGCCCCTCCAGCACCACGCGGCCCTTTTCCAGCACCACGCAGCGGTCCGTGTGCGCCAGCACCTTCTTGAAGTTGCGGTCCACCACCAGCGAGGCGATGCCGCTGGCGCGGACCAGGCCGATGACGCGCCAGATCTCGGCCACCACCAGCGGCGCCAGGCCCTCGGTGGCCTCGTCCAGGATCATCAGGTCGGGGTTGGTCATCAGCGCGCGGCCGATGGCCATCATCTGCTGCTCGCCGCCGGAGAGCTGCCCGCCGCCATGGTCCAGCCGCTCCGCCAGGCGCGGGAAGGTTTCCAGCACGCGCTCGAAGGTCCAGTCGCGCTGGCCCCGGGTGCCGGCCCGCGCGGCCATGACGAGGTTCTCCCGCACGCTCAGGTTCGGAAACACCCCGCGCCCTTCGGGCACGTAGCCGATGCCCAGCCGCACGATGCGCTCGGGCGGCTGCCCGGTCATGTCCTTGCCCGTCATGCTCACGCGCCCGCCCGTGGCCCGGATCTGGCCCAGCAGCGTGCGGATGAAGGTGGTCTTGCCCATGCCGTTGCGGCCCAGCAGCCCCACGGCCTCGCCACGCGCGATGCGCAGCGACACGCCCTGCAGCACGTGGCTCTGGCCGTAGTGGGCATGCAGCTCGGTGGCCCGCAGCAGGTCGTCGGTGTCGTTCAGCACGGCGCTCATCAGTGGCCCTCTCCGAGATAGGCGATCTGCACCTCGCGGTTGGCGCGCACCGCCGCGGGCGTGTCGCTGGCGATCACCCGGCCGTTGACCATCACCGTGATGCGGTCGGCCACGCGGAACACCGCGTCCATGTCGTGCTCCACCAGCAGGATGGCGTGCTCCTGCTTCAGCTCGGTCAGCAGCGAGAGCATCCGCTCCGTTTCCTCCGCACCCATGCCGGCCAGCGGCTCGTCCAGCAGCAGCACCTGCGGCGCGCCCGCCAGGCACATGGCGATCTCCAGCTGGCGCTTCTGCCCGTGCGAGAGCGCGCCGGCCACGCGCTCGGCCTGCGCCGACAGGCCCGCCTTGCGCAGCGCCTCGTCGGCGGCGGCCTGGCTCCTGGCGCAGCGCTGCGCCGGCGTCCACCAGTCCCACGCGCGCTGCCAGCGCGCCTGCGCCGCCAGACGGCAGTTCTCGCGCACCGTGAAGTTCATGAAGATGGTGTTGCGCTGGTAGGAGCGGCCCAGGCCCGCGCGGGCGCGCCGGGGCTGGCTCCAGGCGGTGGCGTCCTGGCCCATGAGCATCACGCGGCCCTCGCTGGGCGGGATCTCGCCGGAGAGCAGGTTGATCAGCGTGGACTTGCCCGCGCCGTTGGTGCCGATCACCGCGTGCAGGCTGCCGCGCTCCAGCGTCAGCGACACGCCGTCCACCGCCTTCAGGCCGCCGAAGCGGCGCGAGATGTCGGTGGCCACCAGCAGCGCCTGGGTGCTCGCCGTGGCGCTGGCCGCCGGGTTCAAGACCGCGCTCATCACTTCTCCCCCTTGCGCTGCAGCAGCCCGATGAGCCCGTGCGGCAGCAGGGCGACGAAGGCGATGATGGTCAGCCCCAGCGAGAGCTGCCAGTGCTTGGCGAAGCTGCCGAAGAGGGCTTCCGACTGGTAGAGCTCTTGCAGCAAGGTAAAAGCCAGGGCGCCCAGCAGTGCGCCGCGCAGGTGGCCCAGGCCGCCCAGGATGATCATCAGCAGCACCGCGCCGCTCTGGTGCCAGGACAGGATCTCCGGGTTCACGAAGCCGTCCTTGAGCGCGTACAGGAAACCCGCCAGCCCGGCCAGCATGGCCGACAGCACGAAGGCCGCCAGCTTGTACGGGTAGGTCGCGAAGCCCGCCGCGCGCATGCGCTGCTCGTTGGCCTTGATGCCCGCCAGAGCCCGCCCGAAGCGGCTGCGCAGCAGCAGCGCCAGCAAGGTGAAGGTCGCCACCAGGCAGGCCAGCACGAACCAGTAATAGGTGTGGCCCGCATCCAGGTCCAGCAGTTGCAGCCCGCCCAGCTTCACCTCGGGCTTGAAGTACAGGTAGATGCCGTCGCTACCACCGCCCAGCGGCGTGTCGTGGAACACGAAGTAGGCCATCTGCGCGAAGGCCAGCGTGATCATGATGAAGTACACGCCCTTGGTGCGCAGCGACAGCGCGCCCACCGCCAGCGCGTACAGGCCCGCCGCGCCCATGGCCGCGGGCAGCAGCCACCACAGCGAGGCGCCGCCCGACTGAGGCGTGAGCAGCGCCGCGACGTAGGCGCCGATGCCGAAGAAGCCGGCGTGGCCGAAGGCCACCAGCCCGGTCTGGCCCACCAGCAGCTCCAGGCTCAGCGCGAACAGGGCCAGGATCATGATCTTCATCGTCAGCTCGACGTAGAAGCCCGAGAGCACCAGCGGCAGCAGCGCCAGCACCAGGAAGCCCAGCAGCACCGGCAGCGCCTTGAGCGACAGGCCGCGCGCGGACGTGGCGGGCGCCGCGGCCGGCAGCGGGGAAGAGAGCGCGCTCGTGTTCATCCCGTTTCCTCCTCAACCGGCCTTGAACAGCCCTTCGGGCTTCCACAGCAGCATCAGCGCCATCAGCAGGTACACCGAGATGCCAGCGAAGGCCGGGAACAGCACCTTGCCGAAGGTGTCCACCAGGCCCACCAGCAGCGCCGCCACCAGCGCGCCCTTGATCGAGCCGATGCCGCCGATCACCACCACCACGAAGCACACGATCAGCACGCCCGCGCCCATGTTCGGATAGACGCTGGACACCGGCGCCGCGATCATCCCGGCCAGCGCGGCCAGCGCCACGCCGATGGCGAAGACGATGCGGTAGAGCAGCCGGATGTTCACGCCCATGGCGCGCGCCATCTCGCGGTTGCTGGCGCCGGCGCGGATCTTCATGCCCAGCCGCGTGCGCGTGATCAGCGCCCACATCGCCACCGCGATGGCGATGCACACGCCGGAAATGAAGAGCCGGTAGACCGGGTAGGTCATCAGGTCGCCCAGCGGGATGCTGCCGGCCAGCCAGTCGGGCGGCTGCACGCCGTGCACGTCGTTGCCCACCAGGATCGAGCGCAGCTCCTCGAACACCAGGATCAGCCCGTAGGTCATGAGCACCTGCTGCAGGTGCTCGCGCTCGTAGAGGTAGCTGAAGAACACCCACTCCAGCACGTAGCCCAGCAGCACCGACAGCACGATGCCCACCAGCAGCGTGGTGAAGAAGCCGCCGCCGAGGTACGTGTTGACCCAGGGCGCCAGCGCGTAGGCCATGTAGGCGCCGATCATGTAGAAGCTGCCGTGGGCGAGGTTGATCACGCCCATGATCCCGAAGATCAGCGTGAGCCCCGAGGCCACGAGGAAAAGCAGCAGCCCGTACTGGACCGCGTTCAGGCACTGGATCAAAAAGGTCGCGATGTCCATGGCGGCCCCTGGTAGCCCGCGGCGCGCGCTGCGGGCGGTACAGCGTAAAAACGGGCCGGAGGACCGGCCCGCTCAGCGGTCACATGCGGCAGCCGCGTCCCGGGTCGGCCAGCGCCTTCACCGCGATGCCCGTGCTCTTGTTCTCCTTGCCCTCCACCTTGCGCAGGTAGAAGTCCTGGACCGGGTTGTGGTTCTTGGCGATGGTGAAGGTGCCGCGCGGGCTGTCGATCTTGGCGGCCTTGAGCGCGGCGGCGAACTCGGCCTTCTTGCCCACGTCGCCCTTCACGGCGTTCAGGCCCACGCCCAGCATCTGCGCCGCGTCGTAGCCCTGCACCGCGTACACGTCGGGCTGCAGCTTGAAAGCCTTGGCGTAGGCCAGGCGGAAGGCGTTGTCGCGCGGCGTGCCCAGGCCGTCGGCGTAGTGCAGGGTGGTCAGCAGGCCCTGGGCGGCGTCGCCCTGGGCCTCCAGCGTGCCGTCGGTGAGGAAGCCGGCGCCGTAGAGCGGAATGTTCTTGTTCAGGCCCGCGGCGGCGTAGTCCTTGACGAACTTCACCGCGCCGCCGCCGGCGAAGAAGGTGTAGACCGCATCGGGCTTGGCCGCGGCGATCTCGGTCAGCAGCGCCTGGAACTCGACGTTGGGGAAGGGCAGCGTGAGCTGCTTGACCACCTGTCCGCCGCCCTTCTCGAAGGCCTCCTTGAAGCCGTTGACGGACTCGTCGCCCGCGGCGTACTTCCAGGTGATGGTGACGGCCTTCTTGTGGCCGCGCTTGGCCGCCACCTCGCCCATGGCGTAGGCGGGCTGCCAGTTGGAGAAGCTGCTGCGGAAGATGTTGGGCGCGCACATCGGGCCGGTGACGGCGTCCGCCCCGGCGTTGGGCACGATCAGCAGCGTGTTGCTCTCCTTGGCCGCCTTGGCCATGGCCATGGCGACGCCGGAGTGCACCGTGCCGATGATCACGTCCACCTGGTCGCGCTTGATGAGCTTGTTGACGTTGTCGGTGGCCTTGGACGGGTCGGACTCGTCGTCCACCTTGATGAACTCGATCTCGCGCCCGGCGAGCTTGCCGCCCTGTTCCTGCACGTAGAGCCGGAAGCCGTTTTCGATGGCGTTGCCCAGCGCGGCGTAGGTGCCGGTGTAGGGCAGCATGAACCCGACCTTGAGCTTTCCACCGGCCTGCGCCCAGGCCGACGGGGCGGTCAGCAGCGCGGCGGCGGCGGCCAGCGCGCCCAGCGTGGGGATGAACTTCATGGCGTCGTCTCCTTGGGGTGTTGTTGGATGAAATCCCGGGTGGCCTGGATCACCGCCTCGGGCTGGTCGCGGTGCGGCGAGTGGCCGCAGTCGGGCAGCTTCAACAACGCCGTCCGCGGTGCCGCCTCCGCAATGCCGTCGATCTGGGCCATGGTCCCGTAGGGATCACTGAAACCCTGGATTGCCAGCAGCGGGCACTTGATGCTGGAGAGCAGGGGCTGGATCGTCCAGCGGGGGAACTCCCCATCCAGCCAGATGTCGTTCCAGCCCCAGAAGGCCGAGTCCACGTCGGCGTGGTACTTGGCCAGCCCCGCGCGCAGCGGGCCTTCCAGGTAGGCCCGGCGCGCCTCGCGGATGCTCGCCAGCCCGAACTCCTCGACCAGGATGTGCGGCGCCATCACCACCGCGCCGGCCACGCGGCGCGGAAAGCTCGCGGCGTGGATCAGCGCGATGGAACCGCCGTCGCTGTGGCCGAAGAGCCAGTAGGCGCTCTGCACGCCCAGCGCGTCCAGCAGCGCGGGCAGCACCTGCTGCGCCTGGACGTGCATGAAGTCCAGCCCCCAGCGCTCGCCGTGCGGGCGTGGCGTGGAGCGGCCGTAGCCCGGGCGCGAATAGACCAGCCCGCGCGCACCGGCGGCCTCGCATAGGCGCGCCGGGAAATCCCTCCACATGGACAGCGAGCCCAGGCCCTCGTGCAGGAACACGATCAGCGGCGCGCCAGGCGCGTCGCTGCCCACCCAGCCGAACTCGATGCGTTGCTCGCGCCCACCCACGCGGATGCTGGCGAAACCGTCGGACACGGCGGCCCCGGTCACTGGCGGGCCTCGCGTTCGCGCAGCTTGAAGCGCTGGATCTTGCCGGTGGCGGTCTTGGGCAGCTCGGCCACGAACTCGATGTGCCGCGGGTACTTGTGCGGCGCGAGCTGTTCCTTGACGAAGCTCTTGAGCGCCTCGGCCAGGGCCTCGCCGCCGTCGCGGTCGTCCTTGAGCACCACGTAGGCCTTGGCGCGGGTGAGGCCGTTGGGGTCGCTGACGCCGATGACGGCGGCCTCCAGCACGGCGGGGTGCTGCATGAGGGTGGACTCGACCTCGAAGGGCGAAACATACTGGCCGCTGACCTTGAGCATGTCGTCGCTGCGGCCGGCGTAGACGTAGTAGCCCTCGGCGTCCCGAAAATACTTGTCGCCGCTCTTGGTCCAGGCGCCGCGGAAGGTGTCGCGGCTTTTCTCCCGGTTGCACCAGTACATCAGCGCGGCGCTCGGCCCCTGGATGAACAGGTCGCCCACCTGGTCGGCGCCGTCGATGACGCGGCCGTTCTCGTCGCGCAGCTCGACCTCGTAGCCTTCCACCGGCTTGCCGCTGGTGCCGTAGCGCACGTCGCCGGGCCGGTTGGACAGGAAGATATGCAGCATCTCGGTGGAGCCGATGCCGTCGATGATGTCGGCGCCGAAGCGGGCCTTGAACTTCTCGCCGATCTCGCGCGGCAGCGCCTCGCCCGCCGAGGAGCACAGCCGCAGCGCCACCTGCTCGCGCGTGGGGCAATTGGGCGAGGCCAGCATGCCCGCGTAGCCCGTGGGCGCGCCGAAGAAGACGGTGGGTTTCAGATCGGTCCAGCGCTTGAACACCGCGTCCGGCGTGGGCCGCTCGGCCATCAGCACCGTGGTGGCGCCCACCGACAGCGGAAAGCTCAGCGCGTTGCCCAGGCCGTAGGCGAAGAACAGCTTGGCGGCGGAGAAGCAGACGTCGCGCTCGGTCAGGCCCAGCACCGGGGCGGCGTAGAGCTCGGCGGTCCAGTACAGGTTGCCGTGGGTGTGGACGGTGCCCTTGGGCCGGCCGGTGGAGCCGGAGGAGTAGAGCCAGAAGCCGATGTCGTCCGGGCCGGTGCCGGCGGGCTTCTCGGCCGGCACCAGCGTCTGCAACCAGGCGTCGAAGTCCTGCGCGCCCGCGGGCAGCGCGCTGCCGCGCGACACCACCAGCTGCCTCACCTCGTGCGGCGCGCGCTCCATGGCGGCCTGCAGCGTGGGCAGCAGCGCGGCGGAGACCAGGGCGGCCTGCGCGCGGCTGTGGCCGAGCATGTAGGCGTAGTCATCGGCGGTGAGCAGCGTGTTGACCGCCACCGGCACCACGCCGGCGTACAGGCAGCCCAGGAACGCCGCCGGCCAGTGCACGCAGTCGTGCATCAGCAGCAGCACGCGCTCCTCGCGCCGCAGGCCCAGCGCGGCCAGGCCCGCGGCCACGCGCCGCGCCTGGTCGGCCAGCTCGCCATAACTCAGGCGCGCCAGGTCGTCGATGTAGGCCGCCTTGTCGGCTCGGCCGGCATTGCGTTCGAACAGGTGCTGGGCGAAGTTGAAGCGCGCGGGCGGCGGCGCGGTGTAGGCCATGGCTTGTCTCCTCGGGTCCTCGGATCGGGGCGGGCGGCTTCTTCGGTCGGAAGCCTGCCCGGCGGGGGCGCGGCGACTGCCTCAGGCGGAGGCGGCGCGGCTGAATTCGATGGCGCCCTGCGGCAGCAGGTACAGCACCAGTGCCCGGCCGCCGCTGACGGTGGGGCGGTGCGCGCTGCCCGGGCCATACACCTTCCAGCCCGCGCCCTGGCCGTCGAAGCGGGCCGCGCCGCCGGGCGTGCCGTCGGCCTGGATGGGCATCACCATGTCGATCTCGCCCTGGGGATGTACGTGGTGCGGGCCGGCGAGGTTCTGCATGTCCACCACGTCCACCGAGAAGCCGTGCGTGGCGGCGCCGTGCTTGATGACGCGGCCCCAGCGGATGCCGTCGTTCTCGCGGCTGCACATCCAGCCCGCGGCCACCGCCTGGCGGCAGGCCTCGAAGATCGCTTCGAACACCGGGCTGCCGGCCGGGTGCTCCCGGTTCAGCCGCTCGGCCAGCGCATCGTCGAGCGGCTGGCCTTCCAGCGAGGCGGTGAGCGAGGCGATCAGGTCCTGGAAGCGTTCGGGCGTCATGGTCGTCACGGAGGGCTGGTCCTTCACGGGGGCTGCTGGTGCCTAGGGGCGAACCCTGGTGGTTGAACTAAAGTGCATGACTGAAACTTAAACGCACCCTTGTTCCCGGTCAAGCAATATAGTGCATGAACCGGGTAAACACCGACCCCCATGGATGCCAACGCCACCCCCTCAGCAGAGCAACTTTCGGATCGTCCGGCCGAGGCCCAGCGCGATCCTTTCCTGGCGTCCCTGGGCGAGCGGGTGCGCTCGCTGCGGGCGCGCAAGGGGCTGACGCGGCGCGCGCTGGCGCTGGCCAGCGACGTGTCGGAGCGCCATCTCGCCAACCTGGAGCTGGGGGTGGGCAACGCCTCGGTGCTGGTGCTGCGCCAGGTGGCGCGCGCGCTGGACTGCGAGCTGGTGGACCTGCTCAACGGCGAGGGCACCGATGGGCCGGAGTGGCTGCTGATCCGCGAGCTGCTGCGCGGCCGCTCCGACGAGGAACTGCGCCGCGCCCGGCTGGCGCTGAGCGAGCTCTACGGCCAGGCCGGGCCGGCCGATGCGCGCAGCTCGCGCATCGCGCTGGTGGGCTTGCGCGGCGCGGGCAAGTCCAGCCTGGGCCAGCTGCTGGCCGACGAGCTGGGCGTGCCCTTCGTCGAGCTGAACCGGGAGATCGAGCGGGTGGCCGGCTGCGGGCTGGGCGAGATCCACAACCTGCTGGGGCCCACCGCCTACCGCCGCTACGAGCGCCGCGCACTGGAGGAGACGATCCAGCTCTATCCCGATGCCGTGATCGCCACCCCGGGCGGGCTGGTGTCCGACCCCGCGACGCTGAACCTGCTGCTGGCGCACTGCTACACGGTGTGGCTGCGCGCCTCGCCGCAGGAGCACATGAGCCGCGTCATCGAGCAGGGCGACCTGCGGCCCATGGCCGGTAACCAGGAGGCGATGGACGACCTGCGCCGCATTTTGGAAGGCCGCGCCGCCTTCTACGGCAAGGCGGACCTGAGCTTCGACACCAGCGGCAAGACCTTGTCCGAGGCCTTCGGCGGACTGCGCGAGGCGCTGCGGCAGCAGGCGGGGATTTAGCTTCCCGTCACACCCGCGCAGGCGGGCGTCCACGAGCTCCGGGCGGCACCCCGGCAGGCGTGGATGCCCGCCTCCGCGGGCATGACGGGATTCGCCCAGTGCTCGGTGTTTTCCCGTGGATATGCATTAAAGTGCTTATAAAGAGTTGACGCACATCAGGGTCGCACTATCATGCATCACACAAACGCTGCATGATTTTGCATGTCCGGCCCCGCCGGGCTGCTGTACAGGAGACCCGATGAACGCTGCCGCTGACACCGCCCGAGTCGACTACCAGATCGAGCCTTCGCAGTACCGGCATTGGTCGCTGCGGACCGAAGGGCCCATCGCCACGCTGACGCTGAACATCGACGAGAACGGCGGGCTGCGTCCGGGCTACAAGCTCAAGCTCAACAGCTACGACCTGGGCGTGGACATCGAGCTCAACGATGCGCTCAACCGCATCCGCTTCGAGCACCCGGAGGTCCGCAGCGTCATCGTCACCAGTGCCAAGGAGCGCATCTTCTGCTCCGGCGCCAACATCTTCATGCTGGGCGTCTCCAGCCATGCCTGGAAGGTGAACTTCTGCAAGTTCACCAACGAGACGCGCAACGGCATGGAGGATTCCAGCGCCCATTCCGGCCTGAAGTTCGTTGCGGCCGTCAACGGTGCCTGCGCCGGCGGCGGCTACGAGCTGGCGCTGGCCTGCGACGAGATCATCCTGGTCGATGACCGCTCATCGGCCGTGAGCCTGCCCGAGGTGCCGCTGCTGGGCGTGCTGCCGGGCACGGGCGGCCTGACCCGCGTCACCGACAAGCGCAAGGTGCGCCACGACCTGGCCGACATCTTCTGCACCACCACCGAGGGCGTGCGCGGCAAGAAGGCCAAGGACTGGCGCCTGGTGGACGAGGTGGTGAAGCCCGCGCAGTTCGCGCAGAAGGTGCAGGAGCGCGCGCAGGCGCTGGCCGCCCAGAGCGACCGGCCGGCGCAAGCCAAGGGCGTGGCGCTGGTGCCGCTGCAGCGGACGATCGAGGCCGACGCGCTGCGCTACGGTTTCGTCACGGTGGAGATCGACCGCGCCAAGCGCGCCGCGACCTTCACCGTCAGCGCGCCGACCGCGGCCCAGCCGGCGGATGGGGCCGGCATCGAGGCCGCGGGCGCGGCCTGGTGGCCGCTGCAGATGGCGCGCGAGCTGGACGACGCCATCCTGTCCATGCGCACCAACGAGACCGAGATCGGCACCTGGCTGCTCAAGACCGCGGGCGACGCCCAGGCCGTGCTGGCGGTGGACGCGGTGCTGCGGGCCCACAAGGACCACTGGCTGGTGCGCGAGACCATCGGCCTCCTGCGCCGCACCTTCTCGCGCCTGGACGTGTCCTCGCGCACCCTGTTCGCGCTGATCGAGCCGGGCTCCTGCTTCGCCGGGCCGCTGCTGGAGCTGGCGCTGGCCGCCGACCGCAGCTACATGCTGGCGCTGCCGGACGACGAAGCCGCGGCGCCGAGGATCGTGGCCACCGAGTCGAATTTCGGCCTGTTCCCGATGGCGACGCAGCAGTCGCGCCTGGGCCGCCGCTTCTACGACGAGGCGCCGGCGCTGGACGCGGTGCGCGCCCGGCTGGGCGAGGCGCTGGACGCCGATGCCGCCTTCGGGCTGGGGCTGGTGACTTCCAACCCGGACGACATCGACTGGGCCGACGAGGTGCGCCTGGCCATCGAGGAGCGCGCCGCCATGTCGCCCGACGCGCTCACCGGCATGGAGGCCAACCTGCGCTTCAACGGCCCGGAAACCCTGTTCACCCGCGTCTTCGGCCGCCTCACGGCCTGGCAGAACTGGATCTTCCAGCGCCCCAACGCCGTCGGCGACAAGGGCGCGCTCAAGGTCTACGGCAAGGGCGAGAAGGCCCAGTTCGACCTCAACCGCGTGTGAGACGCATCGCTTCACGGCTTCAAACCCGGACCCGTTCGGACTGAGGTCCGAAGGCCGAACGGATACGGGTCATGACATTCCAGGAGACAACGCCATGTCCGCCATCGACTACAGCGAGAAGATTCCCAACAACGTCAACCTGTCCGAGGACAAGACGCTGCAGCGCGCGCTGGAGCACTGGCAGCCCAACTACCTCAACTGGTGGAACGACCTGGGCCCCGAGGGCTCGCAGAACTTCGACGTGTACCTGCGCACCGCCATCAGCGTGGACCCGCAGGGCTGGGCGCAGTTCGGGCACGTGAAGATGCCCGACTACCGCTGGGGCATCTTCCTGAACCCGAAGGAGGAGGGCCGGCAGGTCAACTTCGGCGAGCACAAGGGCGAAGCCGCCTGGCAGGACGTGCCTGGCGAGCACCGCGCCAACCTGCGCCGCATCATCGTCACGCAGGGCGACACCGAGCCCGCGTCGGTGGAGCAGCAGCGCCACCTGGGCCTGACGGCGCCTTCGCAGTACGACCTGCGCAACCTGTTCCAGGTCAACGTGGAGGAGGGCCGCCACCTGTGGGCGATGGTGTACCTGCTGCACAAGTACTTCGGCCGCGACGGCCGCGAGGAGGCGGACGCGATGCTGGAGCGCCACTCGGGCGACGCGGACAACCCGCGCATCCTGGGCGCCTTCAACGAGAGGACGCCTGACTGGCTGTCCTTCTACATGTTCACCTACTTCACCGACCGCGACGGCAAGTTCCAGCTGTGCGCGCTCGCTGAAAGTGGCTTCGACCCGCTGGCGCGCACGACCAAGTTCATGCTGACGGAAGAGGCGCACCACATGTTCGTGGGCGAGTCGGGCGTGTCGCGCGTGATCGCGCGCACCTGCGAGGTGATGAACCAGCTCAAGACCGACGACCCGGCCAAGATCCGCGCCGCCGGCGTGATCGACCTGCCGACGATCCAGCGCTACCTGAACTTCCACTTCAGCGTGACCATCGACCTCTTCGGCGCCGACGAGTCGAGCAACGCGGCCATCTTCTACAACTCGGGCCTGAAGGGCCGCTTCGAGGAGACCAAGCGCGCCGACGACCACCAGCTGCACGGCCAGACCTACAAGGTGCTGGGCGTGGAGAAGAGCGGCGACGGCGGCCGGCTGGTGGAGCGCGAGGTGCCGATGCTCAACGCGCTCAACGAGGTGCTGCGCGACGACTACATCAAGGACTCCATCGCGGGCGTGAACCGCTGGAACAAGGTCATCGAGAAGGCGGGCATCCCGTTCCGGCTGGTGGCGCCGCACAAGGCGTTCAACCGCAAGATCGGCTCGCTGGCCGGTGCCAACGTCACGCCCGATGGGCGCGTGGTCAGCGGCGCCGAGTGGGCCGCGCGCCAGGACGAGTGGCTGCCCTCGGACACGGACCGCGCCTTCGTCGCCTCGCTGATGGGCCGCGTGGTGGAGCCGGGCCAGTTCGCCAACTGGATCGCGCCGCCGGTCATGGGCATCAACCGCCAGCCGGTGGACTTCGAGTACGTGCGGTTCGGTTGAGCAGCCCGTCAACGCCGACGCAGGATCGCTGAACCAACAAGCCTCGGCGTGCCGCCCAGGCAGCTCACGAGCCGCTTGGGGGCCGCCTGGATTCCCGCCTTCGCGGGAATGACGAGGTGGTTGGTGAAGCGCTTCAGCTCGCGACAAGCGTCCTCCCAAACACCAGCAAGCTCCAGCCATGAACGCCCCCCTGCCCGAAGTCCTCAAGCAGCACCTGATCGACCCGGAGATCTGCATCCGCTGCAACACCTGCGAGGAGAGCTGTCCGGTTGATGCCATCACGCACGACTCGAACAACTACGTGGTGGACCCGGGCAAGTGCAGCTTCTGCATGGCCTGCGTGCCGCCGTGCCCCACGGGCGCCATCGACAACTGGCGCACCGTGCTGCGGCTGGAGGCCTACTCGGTCGAGGAGCAGTTCACCTGGGACGAACTGCCGGCGGAGAAGGCGCTGGGCCTGAACGTGGAGACGCCGGCCGAGGCCGCCGGGCCGCAAGTGCAGGCGCAGGCCCAGGAGATGCCTCTGGCCGAGGCGGTGGCCGGCGCGCAGGTGCCGCCGTGGTCGGCCTCGCACCCTTACGTCAACCTCTACACGCACAAGAACCCCGTGACGGCCACGGTGGCCGGCAACTACCGGGTGACGGAGCTGGGCACCGACAGCGACACGCACCACATCGTGCTGGACTTCGGCAACGTGCCGTTCCCGGTGCTGGAGGGGCAGTCGCTGGGCATCCTGCCGCCGGGCGTGGACGCCAACGGCCGCCCGCACCACGCGCGCCAGTACTCCATCGCCAGCCCGCGCGACGGCGAGCGCCCCGGCTACAACAACGTCTCGCTGACCGTGAAGCGCGTGACGGCGGACTACCAGGGCCGGCCCGTGCGCGGCGTGGCCTCGAACTACCTGTGCGACCTGAAGAAGGGTGACCAGGTGCAGGTGATCGGCCCCTTCGGCAGCACCTTCCTGATGCCCAACCACCCGGGCAGCCACCTGGTGATGATCTGCACCGGCACGGGCAGCGCCCCCATGCGCGCCATGACCGAGCGCCGCCGTCGCCGCCGCGGCCGGGGCGAGGGCGGCAAGCTCATGCTCTTCTTCGGCGCGCGCACGCAGCAGGAGCTGCCGTACTTCGGCCCGCTGATGAACCTGCCCAAGGATTTCATCGACATCAACTTCGCTTTCTCGCGCACGCCCGGCCAGCCACGGCGCTACGTACAGGATGTAATGCGTGAACGTGCGGCAGACTTGGCGCTGCTGCTGCGCGACCCGAACACCTGTTTCTACGTCTGCGGCCTCAAGGGAATGGAGGCCGGCGTGCTGGAGGTGTTGCATGACGTGGCGACGCAGCACGACCTGGACTGGCCCGCACTGCATCAGCAGCTCAAGCGCGAAGGCCGGCTGCATTTGGAGACCTATTGATGGAGGAGACCCCCCAATGACCGTTGTCGTGGAGCGCGGCGCCGTGGCGCGCGTGCGCATGAATCGCCCCGAGGTGTTCAACGCCTTCGACGAAGCCATGATCGCCGCCTTGCATGAGGCGTTCACCGCGCTGGCCGAGGACCCGGCCGTGCGCGTGATCGTGCTGGAGGGCGCCGGCAAAGCCTTCAGCGCGGGGGCGGACCTGCAGTGGATGCAGCGCGCCAGTACCGCCAGCCAGGAGTGGAACCTGCAGGACGCGCGCCGCTTCGCCGGCATGCTCGCGGCCATCCAGCAGTGCCCCAAGCCGACGATCGCGCGCGTGCAGGGCGTGGCGCTGGGCGGCGGCGTGGGGCTCACCTGCGCCTGTGACATCGCCATCGCCGGGGAGGACGCCAAGTTCGCCGTGAGCGAGGCGAAGTTCGGCATCCTGCCCGCGGTGATCGGGCCCTACGTGACCAATGCCGTGGGCAAGCGCCAGGCGCTGCGGCTGGCGCTGACCACCAGCCGCATCGGCGCGCAGGAGGCGCTGGACATCGGCCTGGTGCAGAAGGTCGTGCCGCTGGACGGCCTGGACAGCGCGGTGGACGCCATGGCGGCGGAGCTGCTGGTGGGCGGACCGAACGCGCAGCGCGAAATCAAGCAGCTCTTTGCGCAGCTGGAGGTCGGCCCCATCACCGACGAAGTGCGCGAGCTCACGGCGCAGACCATCTCGCGCGTGCGCAGTACGGACGAGGCACGCGAAGGCTTCGAGGCTTTCCTGGCCAAGCGGCCGGCGAACTGGATTCCCAAGGCATGAACATCGAGACGCTGAAGGACGCGCCGCTGCTGGTGGTGGGCGCGGGGATCATGGGCGCCGGCATCGCGCAGGTGGCGGCGCAGGCCGGGCATCCGGTGATGCTGTTCGACCTGCGCGAGGGTGCCGCGGCCGAGACCAAGGCGAAGCTGGGCAAGAGCCTGGATGCGCTGGCGGCCAAGGGAAAGCTCACGGCGCAGGAGGCGGCGCAGACACTCTCGCGCATCGAGGCGGTGGCCTCGATGGAGGCCGCGGCCTCGGCGCGGCTGGTGGTGGAAGCCGTGGTGGAGAAGCTCGACGTCAAGCGCGCGCTGTTCCGCCAGCTCGAAGGCATCGTGGGCGCCGACTGCGTGCTGGCGACCAATACCTCGTCCATCTCCGTCACCGCCATCGCCAACGGGCTGCAGCGCCCCGGGCGGCTGGTGGGCATGCACTTCTTCAACCCCGTGCCGCTGATGAGGCTCGTGGAGGTGGTGTCGGGGCTGCAGACCGAGCCGGCGGTGGCGCAGGCGATCCACGAGTTGTCCCGGCACTGGGGCAAGGTGCCGGTGCACGCGCGTTCCACGCCCGGTTTCATCGTCAACCGCATCGCGCGCCCGTACTACGCGGAGACGCTGGCGCTGCTGCAGGAGCGGGCCGGGACACCGGCGCTGCTGGACGCCTGCCTGCGCGCCGCGGGCTTCCGCATGGGGCCGTGCGAGCTGATGGACCTGATCGGGCACGACACGAACTTCTCGGTCACGCAGTCGGTGTTCGAAGCCAATTTCTTCGACAAGCGCTTCGTGCCCTCGCTGGTGCAGCGCGAGCTGGTCGACGGCGGGCTGCTGGGGCGCAAGTCCGGGCGCGGCTTCTACGACTACGCCGAGGGCGCGGTGAAGCCGGCGGTGCCGGAGCACGCGCCGGTGGGCCTGCCGGCGGCCACGATCCTGAGCCTGCACGGCCAGGGCCCGGTGGCGCAGCGCCTGCGCGAGGCGCTGACGGCGGGCGGGCGCGGCTTCGAGCCGGTCCCGGACAGCGACTGGGTCGGTCTGGAGATCGACGGTGCCCAGCTGCGCCTGACCGACGGGCGCCCGGCCTCGCAGGTGGGCGCGGGGGAGGTGGCCGAGGTGGCGGTGTTCGACCTGCCGCTGTCGGCGTTAGCCGGCGCGGTACTGGCCTGGGCGCCGGCGGCACAGGCCTCGCCGGCCTGGTGCGAGCTGGCGCCGCGCTGGCTGCGGGCACTGGGCTTCAATGCGCAGCGCTTGGCCGACACGCCGGGGCTGGTGGTGGCGCGCACCATCGCCATGCTCATCAACGAGGCCGCCGATGCCGTGCACCAGGGCGTGTGCGACGAAGGCGGGGCGGACGCGGCGATGAAGCTGGGCGTGAACTATCCGCAGGGGCCTTTCGAATGGCTGCGCGCCTGGGATGCGGCAGCCGTGATCGCGCTGCTCGATGCGCTGGACGTTCATTACCGTGGTGAGCGCTACCGCGTCAGCCCGGGGCTGCGGTTGCGCGCCTGGGGGCAGGGCGCGCGCAAAGTGGAGTGCATCGGGGGTGGCGCCTGATGAAGTTCGCCGAGTTTCATGAGGGGCAGCGCATCACGGCCGGGCCGGCGAGCCTGAGTGAAGCGGAGATCGTCGAGTTCGCGTCGGCCTGGGATCCGCAGTGGTTCCATACCGATGCGGCCGCCGCGGAGCGCGGGCCGTTCAAGGGATTGATCGCCAGCGGCTGGCAGACCTGCGGCTTGGCGATGCGGCTGGCCTGTCAGGCGGCGCTGGACGGCTCCGAGAGCTTCGCCTCGCCCGGCATCGCCTACATCAAGTGGCCCAGCCCGGTGCGACCCGGCGACCCGATGCGGCTGGAGGCCACGGTGCTGGAGGTGCGGCGCTCGCAGAGCAAGCCGAACCTGGGCGTACTGCGCTGGCGCTGGGAGCTGCTGCACGCGGACGGCCGCCAGGCACTGGAGCTGGAGGCGACCAGCCTCTTCGACCTCTCGCGCAGCGACGGCGATCCGGCGCCCTGAGCAGCGTCCCGAGGCCTGAGACAAGCTGCGGCCCCATCCGCGGGTGGGGCTGCAGCCGGTGGATAGACTGCACCAGATGAGTGCAGATGAATTCGTGGCCCTGCTCACGCTGGCCACGGCGATGAGTTTCACGCCCGGTCCCAACACCACCCTGTCCACGGCGCTGGCCGTGAATTTCGGCTTGCGCCGGGCGCTGGTGTTCGTGAGCGCAGTACCGGTGGGCTGGACGCTGCTGATGCTGGGTTGCGGCCTGGGGGTGGGGGCGCTGCTGCTGGCGCTGCCGGCGGCGCGCTGGGTGGTGAAGGGGGCGGGCATCGCCTATCTGCTCTGGCTGGCCTGGAAGCTGTCCCAGGCAGGGCAACTGGGTCAGGCGGACGAGCGGCGTCTGAACGTCGGCTTCTGGCAGGGCGTAGGGCTGCAGTTCCTCAACATCAAGGCGTGGATGCTGGCGCTGGCCCTGGCGGGCGGCTGGGTGAGCAGCGCGGGTGGGCAGCCGGCGGCCAATCCGGGGCAGCGGCTGCTGATCGTGTGCGCGGTGATGATCGTCTTCGCCTGGAGCAGCAACTTCAGTTATGCCCTCGTGGGCTCCGCGCTGCGCGGCTGGTTGGCGCGAGGGCGGCGGCTGCTGTGGTTCAACCGCGCCATGGCGCTGGTGCTGGTGCTGACGGCCGCGTGGATGGCGCGGGCGTGAGCGGGAACGTCGGAGCGGGGACAGGCCTCATCCATGAGTGAAGAGTGGCCCCGCCTGATCCATGCCGCGCATGGCGACTTGGAAGGATGGCGCGCTCCGGTGAATGGGTGCCCTGGTGCAAGGCGGGGTGCGAGCCGCGGCCTCGCTGCGTCGGAACATCACTTGGCCTTGGCTTGAGAGACATACATGATTGTTCTGGACGTGGCCGGGCGTGAGCGGCGCGGCTTGGGGCTGGGACGGTTGGGCGTGGTGATCCTCGCCATGACGCTTGCCATGGTTGGCAGCAAGAGACATACAGGATTTACAGATACCACCTTTGTTCGTGACGGTGGGGCGAGCGGCCGGCGCCGGCATGTTGAGGCTGCTGTGTTTGCTGGCACAACGAGCCACCTGGCCGGAGCGCGATCAGCTCATGGCGCTGGGGATCAGCGCGGTAGGCACCGTACTGGACTTTCCCCTTCTTCCTGACGTTGGCGCTGCGCCAAGCGCCGGCCACGCATGCGGCGGTGGTGATGGGCGTGTTGCCGCTGGCCACGGCGGTGATGGCGGTGTTGTGGTTGCGTTAGCGTCCATCCTTTGGTTTAGGAAGCTGATCGCAGCTCACCGACCAACTCGGTCAGCCGACGTCACGGATGGAGCAGGGCGGCAGGCAGTTCAGGCAGTTCCGCCCGGTTGCCACTGGCCATCGACGAGCAGTTCGTGCGGGCGGAACTGGGCCTTATAGGCCATCTTGTGGCTGTCACTAATCCAGTACCCAAGGTACAGAAAGGGCAACTTCAACATTCGTGTCTGCTCGACCTGCCAAAGGATGTTGTAGGTGCCATAGCTGGCGTCGTCGTCCGGGTCGTAGAAGGTGTAGACGGCCGAAAGTCCGTCGCTGAGCACGTCCAGAATGGAAACCATCTTCAGCGCACCCAGCCCGGATTCGCTAGGTTCGCGAAATTCCACCAGCCGTGAGTTAACACGGCTCTGCAGCAGGAACTGGGTGTACTGGTCCACGCTGTCATGGTCCATGCCACCACCGCTATGCCTGCCGGACTGGTAGCGCAGGTAGAGCTGGTAGTGCTCAGGCAGGAAGCACAAGCGCAGCACGCGTGCGACCAAGCCGCGATGGGATTTCCAGGCTCTGCGCTGACTGCGGGAAGGCTGGAACTTCTGTACCGGTAGGCGTAGCGGAACGCAAGCCTTGCAGCCATCGCAGTAAGGCCGATACGTGAACAGGCCGCTGCGGCGAAATCCGCGTGCCACGAGTTCGGAATAAGCGTCAGCGTGAATCAGGTGGCTTGGTGTCGCGACCTGCGACCGTGCCAAGCGACCCGGCAAGTAGCTGCAAGGATAGGGAGCCGTGGCATAGAACTGCAACGACGCGAGGGGAAGTTCCTTGGGAGCAGTCACGCGGGAGATCCTCAGGGCGTCGGGCGCAGGCCAAGCTGCGTCCACATCGACTCATGATAGGTCCAGCTCCGCACGGGTTCAGCATCGACCGTGGCCGCGAGATGGCGCAAGAACTCCGGACGCGGTATCTCGTGTGCACCCAGGGAAGCCAAGTGCGATGTGTTCTGTTGGCAATCCACAAGCCCAATACCGTGGAAGCGGCAGAAACAGATCAACGCGGCCAAGGCAATCTTGGAGGCATCGGTGCGGCGCGAGAACATCGACTCACCGAAGTACATGCGGCCGAGCCCCACGCCATACAGTCCGCCAACGAGTTCCCCATCGACCCAGGTTTCGAAACTGTGAACGGTGCCCGCTTGATGCCATGCGAGGTAGGCCTGTTGCATGGCGGGGAGGATCCAGGTGCCATCCTGGCCATCGCGCGGACTGCAGGCACAGGCCTGGATCACATTAGGAAAGGCGCTGTCCACCCGGATCTCGCAGCCCGGGGTATCGATGAACCGCTGCAGTGTCTTACGCAGCGATCGGTGAAGGCGGAATTCATCCACGGGCAAGACCATGCGGGGGTCCGGCGACCACCACAGCACAGGCTGCCCTTGTGAATACCAGGGAAAGATGCCCTTGCGATAGGCTTCTTGGAGACGAGCCAGTGTGAGGTGGCCTCCCGCTGCCAGCAGCCCGGGCGCCTGTGAAGCAGGACCCAGCGCCGACGAGGGAGGCGGCAACGGTGTGTGATCGTCATCCAGCCAAGGCAGCGGCAGACTCATACAACAAGAAATCCGCGTCCCGTGAAAAGGATGAATCGTTTGGATAGACCGACGAACAAGGCCAGATGTCGAGGCTCGACACCACTACGCTGACTCAGTCAGGGCTGTACCGTAATACAGAGAGTCTGAAGCTACTGCCGCTCGTCAGAGAGCGGCAGCAGAGTCAACAAGGGCCTTAACGATGGTCTGTTCCGCTGACGGCTGAAGTCGGGGTATCAATGGCTCGGATGTTCTGTGCCAACTCGCCCTTTGGACCCTTGACGATCTCAAAACTTACCCGGCTACCTTGCTTTAGGGTGCGGAAACCTTCCATCTGAATGGCCGAGAAGTGAGCAAACACGTCTGCTCCTCCATCGGCAGGCTGAATGAAGCCAAAACCCTTAGCGTCGTTGAACCATTTGACAGTACCGATAGCCATCTCTGCGTCCCTCCAGGTGTTTTTGCTGCGGTGCAACAGATTTTCTTGGGCGCTTTGACCTCGTGTCAATGAGCAGCGACACCATCTTTACACAAATTGATACACGCGGTGGCCTTGTAGTCTGGCAGCGACACACCCTGGTGCAATATCCGCAGCAGATGCCAGCGCAAAGCAAGTCGATAGAATGAATCCATGCCTTCGGAACCCCCAAAGCCCCCTTCGCGAGCGCCTGTTGCGCCCGAACGCGACGATGGTGCAGTCGTGGTGGAGCGCAAGACGGCGCGCACCAAGCCACCGCGTATGTATCAAGTCGTCTTGCTCAATGACGACTACACACCGATGGAGTTCGTAGTGATGGTGCTGCAGGAGTACTTCAAGCGCGACCTGGAGACAGCCACACACATCATGTTGAAGATCCATCACGAAGGTCGGGGCGTCTGCGGTGTCTACACCAAAGACGTTGCGGCTACCAAGGTTGAATTGGTACTGGCAGCGGCTCGCCGCTCCGGTCATCCGCTGCAGTGCATTATGGAGGCCGCATGATCGCGCAAGAACTTGAAGTCAGCCTGCACATGGCGTTCGTTGAAGCACGCCAGCAGCGGCACGAATTCATTACGGTTGAGCATTTGCTGATGGCATTGCTTGACAACCCATCGGCCGCTGAAGTGTTGCGTGCCTGCGCGGCTAACATTGATGACCTGCGCAAAAGCTTGTCAGCTTTCATTAAGGAAAACACGCCGACGGTAGGTGGCAATGACGAGGTCGACACGCAGCCGACTTTGGGGTTCCAGCGCGTGATCCAGCGTGCAATCATGCATGTGCAGAGCACGGGTAGCGGCAAGAAGGAGGTCACTGGCGCGAATGTGCTGGTGGCGATCTTCGGGGAGAAAGACTCGCACGCCGTGTACTACTTGCATCAACAAGGCGTAACGCGCTTGGACGTTGTCAATTTCATTGCCCACGGTATCAAGAAGTCCGATCCGCCAGAGCCTGCAAAGCCCAGCGACAACAGCCCCAGCAACGAGGGTGAGAAGGAAGAGACGAGTGAGAGCAAAGGGTCGCCTTTGGACCAATTCACTCAGAACCTAAATTTTCTGGCCACTGCCGGCAAGATTGATCCGCTCATCGGTCGCGAAGGAGAAGTAGAACGTGTCATCCAGGTGTTGTGCCGTCGCCGCAAGAACAATCCACTGCTAGTGGGGGAAGCTGGCGTAGGCAAGACTGCAATTGCAGAGGGCCTTGCTTGGCGAATCACGCAGGGTGAAGTGCCTGAGGTACTGGCTGGATCGACTGTTTATGCTCTAGACATGGGCGCCTTGTTAGCAGGTACCAAGTACCGTGGTGATTTTGAGCAGCGTCTCAAGGGTGTGCTCAAGCAGCTCAAGGAGCAACCGCACGCGATTCTGTTCATTGACGAGATCCACACACTTATCGGCGCCGGTGCCGCCTCCGGAGGAACGCTCGATGCTAGCAATCTGCTCAAGCCGGCATTGAGTTCGGGGGCGATGAAGTGCATCGGGGCGACGACCTTTAGCGAGTACCGAGGGATCTTTGAGAAGGATGCAGCTTTGTCGCGTCGTTTCCAGAAAGTAGATGTGGTTGAACCTTCAGTGGAACAGACGGTAGAGATTCTCAAAGGGCTGAAGTCCCGATTTGAAGAACACCACAGCGTCAAATATGCACTGGGTGCCCTGCAAGCCGCTGCGGAGTTGTCTGCCAAGTACATCAATGACCGTCACCTTCCTGACAAGGCGATCGATGTCATTGACGAAGCAGGCGCGGCCCAACGGATCCTGCCGAAGAGCAAGCAGAAGAAGACAATCACTCGTACTGAGGTTGAAGAGATCGTCTCGAAGATCGCTCGCATACCGCCGGCCTCTGTGTCAAGCGATGACCGCAGCAAGCTCAAGACGCTGGACCGTGACCTCAAAAGCGTGGTATTCGGCCAAGATCCGGCTATCGACGCCTTGGCCGCCGCAATTAAGATGGCACGCTCCGGCTTGGGCAAGCCGGACAAACCCATTGGTTCGTTCCTATTCAGTGGCCCAACCGGCGTTGGCAAGACTGAAGTGGCCAAGCAACTGGCGTTCATCCTGGGCATCGAACTTATTCGCTTCGACATGTCCGAGTACATGGAGCGACATGCGGTGAGTCGTCTCATTGGTGCGCCTCCTGGTTATGTCGGCTTTGACCAGGGAGGTTTGTTGACTGAGGCGATCACCAAGAAGCCTCACGCGGTCCTCCTGTTGGATGAGATCGAGAAAGCCCATCCCGATGTCTTCAATGTGCTGCTGCAGGTCATGGACCATGGCACGTTGACCGACAACAACGGCCGCAAGGCTGACTTCCGCAATGTCATCATCATCATGACAACTAACGCGGGCGCGGAAACGATGAACAAGGCCACCATCGGTTTCACTTCACGGCGTGAAAGCGGTGACGAAATGGCTGATATCAAACGGCTGTTTACGCCTGAATTCCGCAATCGGCTTGATGCTACTGTTAGCTTCAGGGCGCTGGATGAAGAGATCATCCTGCGCGTGGTAGATAAGTTCCTCCTGCAACTCGAAAGTCAGCTTTCCGAGAAGAAGGTGGAAGTGACATTCACCGATGCGTTGCGCAAGCAATTGGCCAAGAAGGGCTTCGATCCGCTCATGGGTGCGCGCCCGATGCAGCGGCTGATCCAGGACACAATCCGCCGCGCCTTGGCGGATGAGTTGTTGTTTGGTCGCTTAGTGGACGGCGGGCGCCTGACGGTAGACCTTGACGACAAGGACGAAGTGCAACTGCAGATCGAGCCGCGCAAAAGCGATCGTCCGCGCGCCGAGCCTGCAACAACCTCTTGATTTTACTGTGTATGCGTGCGGCGATATCACAGGTCGCGACGCCGGGCGCGGTGGCTGACCCAGGGTTGTTCTACAGGGACTTCCCCCTCTGTCAAGCACGGGCGGTGGCGCGAGATGAGTT
>NZ_CALAOH010000171.1 GCF_937926365.1 uncultured Azohydromonas sp.
CCTGCGCGCCGAGGCGGCGCTGGCGCAGCGCGACGACGCACTGGCGGCGCGGCTGCAGCGCGTGGCCGAGACGCACGAGCAGGCCCGCGCCGCCTTCGAGCGCGCGCAGGCCAGCGCCGAGGTGCTGCAGGGCAGCCAGCGCCTGCGCGAGGCCACGCTGCAGCAATGGCAGCAACTGGGCCGGCGTTCGCTGTTCGACGTGATCTCCGCCGAAAGCGAGTACCACAACCTGCAGGTCACGCGGGTCAACGCGCTGCTGGACGCCCAGCAGGCCACGGCGCTGCTGTGGTCGCTGGGCGCCGGGGTGGCGGCCGCGCTGGAGTGATTGCGGTTCTTCTTCGACGGTGAAGTAAATCCCGGCCGTCTAATTCCAACTTCAGTTCGGTCGTGAAATGACCCGTTCGTACTGAGGTATCGAAGTACGAATCCGACAGGCTGCGATGGCGGCGTCCCGACAGGGGCCGTTCATCCTTCGATCCGGCCAACGGCCGGACCCTGCCCTGAGGTATCGAAGGGTCAGGACGAACGGAATACTTCACTGGCAAGCGAGAACTGGAATAAAAAACCGTTCGGGCTGAGCTTGTCGAAGGCTCAGCCCGAAAGGGTTACTTCACTTCCAAGAGCGAGTTGGGGTCAGAACGTGTCGGCCAGGCGCAGCGTGTGCGCGTTGCGCGAGTCGTCAACGGCCTCCACCACATGGCGCCGGTCTGCGGTGATGGTCTGCAAGAGGTCGATGCCGGCCGTGGCGGGACCTGAGCGGTCCTGGTCGCCGCGATAGGAAATGTTCGAGCGCGGCTGCGCGTTCATCAGGGCGCTGTTGCACAGCGACAGGAATTCCCACGATCCGGCGCGCGAGGCCGCGGCCCAGACGTCGTTGTCCTGGATGTCGGCGTCGTCCACCGCACGGCACATCACGGCCATGAAGCCGCTGTCCACGCCCGGCGCGAAGTTGGCCGGGTTCACCTCGGAGTGCGGGCAGTACAGCACGTCGATCGGCACCATCTTGAAGTAGCGGATCATCGACTCCAGCATCGGCACCGAGTGGTACCAGAAGGTGTTGTTCTCGCGTTGCAGCGCGCCGCGGTGGTTGTATTCGAGCGAGTAGCCGTCACGGCGCATCACGTTGGTCGCGATGATCATCAGCCCGTTCTTCTTCAGCAGCGGGCGCACGCCGGCCAGCACGTGCATCGGCGAGAACACGTGGTAGAGCACGCCGGAAAGGTTGATGAGGTCGAAACCACCTTCGTCCTGCAGCTTCAAGGACAGGTCGTACAGCAGGCCGATCTGCCGGAAGTCGAAATCCACGCCGTAGAGCGCCTTGATGGCGTTCATCTTCTTCTCGCAGTGGGGCAGCGCGTCGGTGGCGAGCACGCGCTTGGCGCCCTGGCGGGCCATCAGCGTGGGGATGAGCCCTTCCATGCTGCCGATGTCCAGGCACTCCATGCCTTGCAGGTTGGCGTTGCGCAGCAGCATGCGCGGCAGCATCGGCACGCGCGGCAGGTAGGTGCCCTTGGTGATCAGGCCGGGGGCCAGCTCGACGTTGTAGTACCACCAGTCGTTGGCGACGGAATCGATGAGGGCTTGGTTCTCCATGGTGACGTCCGATGTCGTTGTGGGGGGGAAAAGGCTCAGGAAACGGCCGGGGTGGCGGCCTCGGCCACCTGGCCCACGACGCGCGCGGGGTTGCCGGCGACGATGGACATTGGCGGCGCGACAAATGACGGCGGCACCACGGCACCGGCCGAGACGATGGAACCGTGGCCGATGCGGCAGCCCTTGAGCAGCGTCACACGGCTGCCAATGAAGACGTCGTCCCCGATGACCACGTCGCGCGGCGACTGGTCCGGCAAGTGGCGCTGCCCCAGGGCGAGCTGGTGCGCGTTGGAATCGAGCACCTGGAAATCGAAGCCGATCAGGCAGCGCTGGCCAATGCGGATGGCGGCGCCCTCGGACAGGATGACCGCGCGGTTGTTGATCACGGTGCCCTCGCCGATCTCGATCAGCGACTGGGGCGTGCGAGCCTCGACATAGGTGCAGCTGCAACTGCCGGGCGAGCGCGGCACCCCGAAGACGGTCGTCGCGCCCAGCCGGATGCGCCCCTGGCCCTTGAAGACAGTGGGCGTGAGCAGGTTCACCACGCGCGGCTTGCCCTCGCCCGCATCGACCTGGACCGTGTGGCGGTCGGACACGTGGAAGAAGTAATGCACGAGCAGCGCGCGCACCCAGGTGTCGAGTTGCAGCGGCGGGCTGGCGGAATCCAGCGCTCCAGGCGGGGCAGGAGCGTGGCCATCACAGGAAACCGTGCGAGCCCAGGAAGCCATGCCAAGCCTCCAGGAACCGCTCCTGCGCCTGCGGCTCGCCCCGGGCCATGGCCATGACCAGCGGCACCAGGGGTGCCACGTCGGCCTGGCGGCCCCAGTGCAGCGCCACCACCGGCCCCACCTTGGCCCAGCACGAGCGGGCCTGCTCGGCGCTGAGGCGCCCCTGCAGATGGCCGCCCAGCGTCAACGCCGCATAACCCAGGATCGCGGCTTTCATGTACGGGCTGTCGGCCTTGGACGAGTTCTGTGCGGGCCCAAGGCGGAAGTAGCCCAGGTGGTCCTGGATATGGCACAACGGCCGCCGCGTGCTGGCCGCCAGGAAGGCGCCCAGGTCCCACAGCCCGGCGTAAGACACCACGCCCAGGCGCGGCTGCAGCAGCAGGTCGGCGCAATCGGCACGGAACACGGCGTTGGAGAACTCCCCCAGCCAGTTCTTGCAGTCGGCCGTGGTCGTCATGAAGAGCACGCCATCGTCGAGCGACAGCATGCGGTGGGGATGGTTCTGGATGGCCGGCGGCACCGGCTGCCCGGCGATGGGCATGCCCGTCTCGCTGGCCTGCCAGCGCCGGCTCACGGAACAGGAGAAATCGCCCGAGGCATGCGCGAGCAGGTGGCGCTCGTAGAACTCGGGGTAGAGCACGTCGTCGTCGAACAGGATGTGCACCAGCTCGCTGCGGCCGTTCCACAGCCGCACCAGATGCTTGACGTTCTCGTAGGCGCCGTTGCGCGGCCCTTCGTGAAACTCGATGTCCAGCCCTTCGAGCAACGGTGCATAGGGCGGCGAATACAGGGTGCGGCGGAAGATGCCGTCGGGACTGTCGTCGGAAATGAGGACCCTGCCCACGGGCGAGGTCTGCAGCCTCAGTCCGTTGAGGAGATCAGGGATGTACTGGGTCTTGTAGGCCGGAATCAGCGTGGTGATCTGCATGGGGCGGTACTTCAGCCCAGCGCGGACGCCGCGTCGCGCACGGCGGCGATCACGGCATCGGTCTGGTCCAGGCTTTGTGTTGGGCCGATGGGCAGGCTCAACACCTGTTCATGCAGCCGTTCGGAGACGGGCAGCGTGCCGCGGGCCAGGCCCAGCGCGGCATAAGCGGGCTGCAAGTGCGGCGCCACGGGATAGTGGATGACGGTGCCCACGCCCGCGGCGGCCAGCCGCTGCGCCAGCGCGTCGCGCCGGGCATGGCGCACCACGAAGAGGTGCCACACCGGCTCGGCGAAGTCCGCCACCGTGGGCAGGCCCAGCCCGGGCACGCCGGCCAGGCCTTCAAGGTAGCGCGCCGCCACGGCCGCGCGGCGGCGGTTGAACTCGTCGAGCGTGCGCAGCTTCGGCCGCAGCAGCGCGGCGTGCAGCTCATCCAGCCGCGAGTTGGTGCCTATCACCTCGTTGTGGTACTTCACCTTGGAGCCGTAGTTGCGCAGCGTGCGCACGCGCTCGGCGAGCGCGGCGTCGTCGGTGGTGACGGCGCCGCCGTCACCCAGCGCGCCGAGGTTCTTGCCGGGGTAGAAGCTCCAGGCCACCACGTCCCCGTGGGCCCCCAGGCGGCGGCCCTTGTAGCGCGCACCGTGCGCCTGCGCGCCGTCCTCCACCACCTTGAGCCCATGGCGGCGCGCCACGGCCAGGATGGGGTCGAGGTCCGCCGGCTGGCCGTACAGGTGCACCGGCATCACGGCGCGGGTACGCGGCGTGATGGCGGCCTCCAGCCGCGCCGGGTCGAGGTTGCAGGTCTCGGGGTCGGGCTCCACCGGCACGGGCGTGGCGCCGACGTGGCTGGCCGCCAGCCAGGTTGCGATGTAGGTGTTGGCCGGGACGAGCACCTCGTCGCCAGGGCCGATGTCCAGCGCGCGCAACGCCAGCACCAGCGCGTCCAGGCCGTTGCCCACGCCCACGCAGTGCCGGGCGCCGCAGTAGCCGGCGTATTCGGCCTCGAACTGCTGCAGCTCCTGTCCCATGACGTACCAGCCGGAGTCGAGCACGCGTTCGAAGGCGGCGACGAGTTCGTCGCGCTGGGCCAGATTGATGGCCTTGAGGTCCAGGAAAGGAATCATTGACCGCCCTCCGCGGCGCTGCATTCAGCCAGGCGCGGCGCCATGCCACGACGGCGCGCAGGATTGCCGACCCACAGTTCGCCTGCGGGCACGTCGCGCGTCACCACGCTGCCGGCGCCGATCATGGCGCCGGCGCCAATGTCCACCCCGCACAGGATGGTGGCATTGGCACCGATGGAAGCGCCGCGGCGCAGCACCGTCGTGGCGAACATCGGCGGCGGGCGACGCGAGCGCGGGTACTTGTCGTTGGCGAAGGTGACGTTCGGGCCGATGAACACGTCGTCCTCGACACGCAGCCCGGTCCAGAGCTGCACGCCTGACTTGACCGTGACGCGGTCGCCCAGGACCACGTCACCTTCGATGAGGCACTGGGCGTTGATGTTGCAGTCGCGGCCGATGCGCGCGCCCGCGAGCACGACGCAGAACTGCCAGACACGGCTGCCAGGTCCGATGTCATCGGTTTGAACGTCGGCCAGTGCGTGTATGAAGGCGCCCGTTTCGCTCATGCCGGCACCGCCCGTGACTGCACCGTCTTCAGGAAGGTGTCGTACTCGCGGATGTAGTCGGCCGCGTCGTAGTGGTGCGAGGCGAACACCAGCAGCATCGCGTCGGGCGTGTACTTGTACTGGATGCCCCAGGTCATGGGCGGCAGGTACAGGCCGCGGTCGGGCGTGTCCAGCACCACCTCGGCCTTGTTGCGGCCGTCGTCGGCCACCACCGCGCAGCTGCCGCGCAGGCAGATGAGGAACTGGTGGCATTCCTTGTGCGCATGCTCGCCGCGGATTTCGCGGCTGGGCACGCCGTACACCAGGAAGTAGCGCAGCGGCTTGAACGGCACCTGCCGGTCGAACTCGCCCACGGTGAGCTGGCCGCGAAGGTCGGGAATCACGGGGAAGTGATGCAGCGTCACACCCTTGACCGGCAGAGGCTGCGCCGCCGGGCGCCGCCCGGGCGGCTCGGCCACGAAGGCCGCAACGGCCGCCTGCTCGACCAGGCCCACATAGCCCACGATGCTGGCGGGATTGCCCTCCACGATGGCCGCCGGCGGTACCGAACGCGTGACCACCGCCCCCGGACGAACCAGGGCCCGCGCCCCTATGGTCAGCCCCGGGCTGAGAGTGGCGTTGGCGCCGATCCATGCACCGGAGCGCACCAGGGTCGGGCCATCGCCAGCCGCGCCGGGCAGGCCGGCAAAGACGGCATTGGGGCCGACATGCACGTCCCGCTCCAGCGTCACGCCCGCGCCCACGTGCGCGCCACCCAGGACGACACACCCCGGCCCCACGGACGCCAGTGGGTCCACGTAGGCCCGTGCATCGATCGTTGCGGAGGCGTCAACGTCCGCGGTTCCGGAAGGGGAGTACGGCATGGCATTCATGGCCCGAAGTACACCCCAGGGCCGCCGCCGCCGATTTGCGGAAAAAGGACTCTATCTGCCCCCTTTCCCCGACCGGTGCCGCCGGGCGTGGCATTGGGCGGCCGCCCAGGCTGCGCGCCTGGCCTCCTGTAGCGGACACACGCGCTGCGCGCCTGGGCCGCGAAAAAGGGAACGGCCCCATGGGGGCCGTTCCGTGTGGCGTGCCAGCCGGCGCGGGGCATCGGCCGCACGCCCGGCCCTCTCGGGGCCGGGGCCTGCCAGCGGTCAGATCAGCGGCAGGTGACGCTGCTCCTCCTGCACCACCGGGAGCACTGCCGGCGCCAGGTTCACCGCGGCGCCGGCGGCGCTGATCGCCACGGTACCGTGCTGGGCCACCGCGTCCGGCAACACGGCGGCGGGGGCCGGTGCCAGCAGCTCGTCGGCACTGGGCAGCGCGGGGGCCGGGGCCGCCGCGACCGCGTGGTCGCGGGCGAACCACACGTCGGCCACCGCGTGCTGCGAGCCGTCCGTCGCCGTCCAGCTCGACACCAGGCCCAGCAGGTTGCCGTTGTCCATGGCGGTGCCGGTCTGGGCCTGCAGGTCGATGGAAGCCACGCCGTGCTGGGCCAGGGCCTGCAGCTCGCCCGCGTCGGTCTTGCCGTCGTGGTTGGCATCCACCCACAGGCGCAGCAGCTCCCAGTTCGCGTCCAGCGCGCTGAGCACGCCGTCGTGGTTGCTGTCCTCCAGCGCCATGGCGGTGTAGCCATCGCCCGCTCGCGTGCCCTGGGCCGTGAGCGTGCCAGCGCCGAAGAGCTCACGCCCGTCGTTGATGACACCGTCGCCGTTGCGGTCCAGTACCAGCAGGCCGTCACCGGCGCCGACCCAGCCCACGCGGCTCACGCCGCTGCCGTCCACGTCGAAGTCCACACCATGGCTGGCTGCCAGCGTCCGCACGCCGTTGCCGTCCAGGTCCAGCACGATGGGCGACACCCCGGCCAAGGCCGCGGTCTGGGCCGTTGACATCGCCGAAACGTCGAGGGCCGCAGCCTGGCTCATGGACAGGCGCGACAGGTCTGCCGCATCCAGCGCTGCGGCCTGGGCGGCGGAGAGCGCACCGAGCTCGCCGGTCGTCAGGGCGGCGACCTGGTCACCGCTGAGGGCCTTGAGGGCCGCGGTGGTCAGGGCCGCGAAGTCCTGCGTTTCCAGCGCGGCGATCTGGCCCACCGACAGCGCCGCCACCTGGGCGGTGGTCAACACCGCAAAGTGTTCGGCCTTGAAGGCGTTGAGATCGGCCGTGGCCAGGCCGGCAATTTGCGCCGTCGTCAGCGCCATCACCTGGGCGACGGTGAAGTCGTCGAGCTGGTCGGCGCCCAGCGCCCCAAGCTGGGACGCGTTCAGCGCCCGGATCGCCGCGGTGCTCAAGCCCTGCACGTCGGCGGAGTTCAACGAATCGAGCTGCGCCGTCGTCAACGCCGTGACCTGCGCGACGCTGAGCGAGGCCGTGCGGCCGGCAGTCAAGGCCCGGAAGTCGGCCGTGCCCAGGTTCCCGATCTGCGTCGGCAGCATCGCGGTGAGCTGCGCCGCCGTGAGGTCATCGAGCTGGTCGCTGCCCAGTGCTGCCAGCTGCGCGCCGTTCAGCGCCCTGATGCCCGCGGTGCTCAAGGCTTGCAGATCGTCACTGACAAGCGCGTTGAGCTGCGCCGTCGTCAACGCTGCCACCTGTGCACTGGACAGCGCAGCGAACTGCGTACCGGTCAGCGCATTGAGATCGGCCGTGCTCAGGGCGGCGAGCTGCACTGTTGTCAGTGCTGCCACCTGCGCCGTGGTGAGCTGGTCGAGCTGGTTCGTACCCAATGCCGCGAGCTGCTCCGCCGACAACGCCTTGATCGAAACCGTGGACAGTGCGCGCAGGTCCGCGTTCTCGAGCTTGTCGAGCTGCGCCGTGGTCAGCCCCGCCACCTGCGCGCTGGTGAGCGCAGCGAAGTCTTCCGTGCCCAGTGCGTTGAGCCTGTCCGTGGTCAGCACGGCCAACTGCGCCGTGGTGAGCGAACGGACCGCCGCCGTGGACAGCGCCGCCAGGTCCGCCGTCTCCAGCGCCGACACCTGTGCCGCCGTCAGCCCCGCCACCTGTGCCGTGGTGAGCGCGGCGAACTGTGCCGTGCCCAGCGCGTTGAGGTTGTCACTGCCCAGCCCCGCGAGCTGCGCCGTCGTCAGCGCCGCCACCTGCGCCGTGGTGAGCTGGTCGAGCTGGTTGCTGCCCAGCGCCGCGAGCTGCGCGCCGGTGAGCGCCTTGACCGCCGCCGTGCCCAGCGCGCGCAGGTCCGCGCTCTCGAGCTTGTCGAGCTGCGCCGTGGTCAGCCCCGCCACCTGCGCGCTGGTGAGCGCAGCGAAGTCTTCCGTGCCCAGTGCGTTGAGCCTGTCCGTGGTCAGCACGGCCAACTGCGCCGTGGTGAGCGAACGGACCGCCGCCGTGGACAGCGCCGCCAGGTCCGCCGTCTCCAGCGCCGACACCTGTGCCGCCGTCAGCCCCGCCACCTGTGCCGTGGTGAGCGCGGCGAACTGTGCCGTGCCCAGCGCGTTGAGGTTGTCACTGCCCAG
>NZ_CALAOH010000172.1 GCF_937926365.1 uncultured Azohydromonas sp.
GGCGGCGCCGGCCGGCGGCGCGGCAGCCGGTGCCAGCAGCGGCATCAGGGCCGCCGCGGCCGCCAGGGTGGCCGGCAGGGCCCGGGTCACGAACGTGGTTCCAACCATGGAAATGCTCATTGCGGGGATGGGGAAAAGCGGAGGACGGCCGCGGACGGCCGCCCTCCCCAAGCGGTGGCCGCACTCACCCGGCCACCGCCATGCGCAAGGGGAAGCGGCCGCTCAATCGACCGTGAAGGCGATCAGCGCGGCACCGCCAGGCAGGTCGCGGATCTGCGGGAAGGCCCCGGTGAGGAAGCCCGGCGCATGCGACCCCAGCCCGGTGGGGATCACGACGTACTGCTTGCCGTTGACGGCGTAACTGATGGGGCCGCCACGCACGCCCGAGCCGGCGTTGAACCGCCACAGCTCCTTGCCGTTGTCGGCGTCGAAGGCGTAGAGCCGGCCCTGCATGTCGCCGGTGAACACCAGCCCGCCGGCGGTGGCCAGCGCCGAGCTCAGCGGCGGCAGCTCGAAACGCACCTTCCAGGCCTGCTTGCCGGTGAGCGGGTCGAAGGCGCCCAGCCAGCCGTCGGCTTTCTTGCCCGGCGGATCGGTCAGCGTGATCTCCGACAGCCCCAGCGACAGCATGCCGATGCCCGGCACCTCGCCCTGCTTCTCGCTGGTGACGGTGTTGCACACCTCCATGCCGTGCGAGTACCAGAGCTTCGTGTGCGGGTTGTAGGCGCCGTGGTTCCAGCTGCGCGCGCCCAGCAGGTTCGGGCAGTGCAGCTTCTGCTTGCCGGTCTCGGGGTACACGGGGTCGATGGGCAACCCGGTCTTCGGGTCCACGCCCTTGGCCCAGTTCATGTTCTCGGTGTACTGCCAGACGTTGCGGATCGAGCCATCCGCCGGGCTCATCACATAAACAAAACCGTTCTTGTTCAGGTGCACCAGCGCCTGTTTTCCCTTGCCGTCGGGCACCAGCAGCGCCTCGTAGGCTGCATCGAAGTCCCAGGTGTCGTTGGGCACCTCCTGGCGGTGCCACTTCACCTGGCCCGTCTTCGGGTCCAGCGCCAGCAGCGTGGCGGTGTAGAGGTTGTCGCCCAGGCGGTCGTCGCGGTTGAAGTCCGGCGCGGCGTTGCTGGTGCCGATGTAGATGGTGTCGGTCGACGGGTCGTAGGTGCCGGGCAGCCAGGCCGAGCCGCCGCCTTTCTTCCGGCTGTCGCCGGGCCAGCTCTTGGGGTCGTCGCGCGGCACCTCGAAGGTCCAGGCGCGCTCGCCGGTGTCGGCCTTGACGGCGTAGATCTTGCCGATGGTGGGCTGGTCGCCGCCCGTGGTGCCGCCGAAGAGGATGTCCCCGGCGAGTTGCGGCGGCGAGGAGAACAGCGCGCCGTACTCGTCCTTCAGGTTGCTGAGCTGCGTGGACCACAGCGGCTTGCCGCTCTTCTGGTCCAGCGCGATGAAGCGCCCGTCCAGCGTGCCGATGAACACTTTCCCCCGGCCGACGGTCACGCCGCGGCTGGCCGAGCCGTAGAACACCTCCTTGACGATCGGGTCCAGCTTGGGCGCGTAGCGCCACAGGATGCGGCCGCTGGCCGCGTCCAGCGCGAAGACGTTGTTGTCGGCGGCAATGGTGTAGAGCACCCCGTCCACCACGATGGGCGTGGCCTGCAGGCCGTGCGTGATCACGCCGGGCTGGTGGATCCAGGCCACGCGCAGCCGCGCGACGCTGCGCTTGTCGATCTGCGCGAGCGGGCTGAAGCGCCAGGCGTTGTGGCTGCGGTGGTACTGCGGCCAGTTGTCGGGGTCATCGAAGCCCGGACCGCTGCCCGCCGCGCCGGCCGGCATGCCGACCAGCAAACCGATGGCGCACAGCGCGCCCGCGGGACTCCACCCCTTGATGCTGCCGAACAGGTTCTTCACGGCTCGTCTCCTGGAAGCTCGTTGTTTGCGGAATCGCAGGCGACCGCAGTCGCCGTGAAGAGATCCGCAGCTTCCATGCCATGGGCCGGCGCGGGCGTGAAAGGCCACCGGCACCCGGCGAGACTGGACGGGTGCGCCCGGCGCGGGACCGCCGGGCGGCGACAGGTGTCGCATGCAACGGTGGCGCCCGCGCTACAGCTGTCGCTGCGACAGGCACCCGCACGGGCGCGGCCTCAGGCCAGCGCCGTCTCCAGCGCCTGCAGCACCTCGCCCACCGCGCCGCGGCTGGCCAGGCCCACGGCGGGCTTGGCTTTCAGCACGGTTTCGAACACCGCGCGCACCTCCTCGGCCGTGACGGCCTCGATCTGCCGCACGGTCTCCTGCGCATCGATGAGCCGGCCGTGCACGAACAGCTGCTCCGCCGCGGCCTCGATGGCGCTGAAGGGCCGTTCCTGCTTGTGCACCGCCTGCACCAGCAACTGGTTGCGCGCGCGCTCCAGGTGCTGCGGCGCGATGCCCTCGGCCTGCTGCCGCAGCAGCGCGCCCACGGTGCGCATGTACTCCAGCAGCTTGTCGGGCTGCGTGATGGCGTCGATGACCAGCAGCCCGTGCACGTCGCTGAGCTCGGCCTCGCTGGCCACGTGGTAGGCCAGGCCGCGGCGCTCGCGCACCTCGTCCACCAGCGGCGCGCTCATGCCGCCGCCGAAGAGCGTGGCGGCCAGCGCGCCGGCCTGGTGGCCCTGCTTCAGCGTGGGCAGCGGCAGCCCGATGGAGCTGTAGACCTGCGAGATGCCCGCGCGCCGGCGCGACTGCAGCCCGCCCAGGTGCGCCACGGCCTCGCCGCGGTTCTCCTCGCCGCGCGGCAGCGCGCCGAAGAGCCGCCCGGCCGCCGCCTCGACTTGCGCCGCGTCCACCGCGCCGCCGGCGGCGACCACGATGTTGGCGCCGGCGTAGTGGCGCCGCACGTAGTCCACCAGATCGTCGCGCGTGATGCGCTCGATGTGGCGCCGGGTGCCGATGATGGGCCGCGCCAGCGGCTGCTTGCCGTAGGCCGCCACGTCCAGCAGCTGCGACACGACGGACTGCGGGTCCTCCTCGTACTCGATGAGCTCCTGCAGCAGCACCTCGCGCTCGCGCTCGATCTCGGCCTCGGGAAAGATGCTGTGCAGCACCACGTCGGCCAGCATCTCCAGCATGCGCGGCGCATCGCGGCCCAGGCCGTTGAGGTAGTAGACGGTGGTGTCCTTGGAGGTGTAGGCGTTCATGTCGGCGCCGATGCGCTCGGCGTCGAGGTTGATGGCCTGCACGTCGCGCGTGGCCGTGCCCTTGAAGGCCATGTGCTCCAGGAAGTGGGAGATGCCGTTGAGCTTGGCGCTCTCGTTGCGCGAGCCCGTGCGCACGAACACCGCGACGCTGGCGCTGCGCAGGTGCGACATGGGGATGGTGACGACGCGCACGCCGTTGTCCAGGGTGCTCAGCACCGGGACCGCGGCGGGGCGGGAAATGATGTCGGGGGTATTGCTCACGGCGCCGATTGTTGCAGCGCGCCGCTGCCCGCCGCGGACGGCGTGACTCTCGCCGGAGGCACGGGATGGGCACCCGGCCGCCCCACGTGCCGCAAGCGCCTGGAGCGGCGGCGCCACCTCAGCAGCCTGGCTCCCGGCGGAACAGGCTTTCCATTTCCTGGCGCACGCGCACGTCCTCGCGCGCGGCATCGAAGCTCACGTCGCTCCAGCGCACCGGCTCGCCCGCGGGGACGTCGCGCCGCAACACCATGCCGTGCGCCAGCCCGATGGGCAGCAGGCCCTGGCGCAGCGCGTCCGCCGCGGGCAACAGCCGGCCGTAGACCGTGAAACCGCCCTCGCCGTCCAGCCGCTCGCCCGCCTTGAGCAGCCGCTTGGCGGTGGCGGCCACGTCGCCGCGCCAAGCCCCCGTGGCACCGGTGGCCTCGCCGCGCAGCGCGATGCTCGCCACCGAAATGCCCAGCTCCAGTCCGATGAGGTGGTAGGGCTTGTACATCGCGGCGTAGCGCCCGCTGGCGTCGGTCTTGAGCCCGTACTGCGCGAAGCAGTCGCGCACGTAATCGGTCGGCGCCTCGAACACCACGTACACGCCCCAGCGCAGGTCGCGGAACACGGGCCGTCCGTCGCGCTCCAGCGAGGACACCACCTCCACGCTGCCGCGCCGCTCCAGCATCCCGCCGTCGGCCACGGGGCGCAGCACGGTGGGCAGGTCGTCCACGCCGCAGGGCGGGAAGGCCAGGCCGGCGCTGGGCGGCGTGAGGTCGCAGGCATTGGCCACCGCCGCCATCTCCAGCGCGGACTTGGTGCCGTCGAGGAAGGAATTGAACATCTGGGCGTTGAAGTCGCCGCCGGCCACCTGCTCCGCGCTGAAGCCGTAGTGGCCCCACACCGTCTCGGGCGTGGACTGGTGGTAGCCGGGCAGGTACTTGGTGCCCTTGCCCGCGCACACCACCTCCAGCCCGATGCTGCGTGCCCAGTCCACCATCTCGGCGATCAGCGCCGGCTGGTCGCCCGAGGCCATGGAATAGAGCACGCCGGCCTCGGCCGCGCGCCGCGCCAGCAGCGGGCCGGCCAGCACGTCGGCCTCGACGTTGACCATCACCACGTGCTTGCGATGCTCGAAGCAGTGCAGCGCGTGGCGGATGCCGGCCGCGGGGTGGCCGGTGGCCTCGATCACGACGTCCACCGCGTCGCTGGCGATCAGCGCCTGGGCGTCGTCGGTGACGCAGGTGCTGCCCTGGCGCAGCGCCTCGTCCAGCGACGCGGCGGCATGGCGCGCCGGCTCCCAGCCCACGCGCGCCAGCGCGGCATGGGCGCGCGCGGGCGAGAGGTCCGCCACGCCCACCAGATGGATGCCCGGCGTGCGCGGCACTTGCGACAGGTACATGGAGCCGAACTTGCCGGCGCCGATCAGGCCCACGCGCACCGGCCGGCCGGCCGCGGCACGGGCCTGAAGTTTCTGGAACAACGACATGAGGTGGTGTCTCCTTGCTTATCGAAGCGGGGTCTCTGCGCCCCGCCGGGAGACACCTTAAGCCAAGCCGGCAGCGCGGCCGGCGGCGGCTCGGCGGCCTGCCCGTCGATCCCTTCCTCCGCGCCAATGCCTCGCCCGCCAACGCGCATTTCGGCATTGGCAGCCCTTTCCGGCGCCCGGACCCGGGGCCTACCCTGAGCCGTTCGGGTCAACGGATTGCTGCACCTGCACGCGAACCGTGGAGGAAGACCTCATGACACCGAGCCACATTCACACCTGGACCTCCCGCCTCGGCGCCGCCCTGAGCCTGGCGTTGCCGCTGGCCGCCGCCGGCGCTGCTCCCGTCGCGGAGGATGGGCCCCAGGGGCCGGGCGCCGAGTCCCTGCGCCAGGACGGCCCCTTCATGGCGCACCTGCTGCTCACGCCGGACGAGGCGGCGCTGCGCCGCGGCTGGGCCGAGGCCGCCGCGGCCGGCGCGGGCGTGGAGCCGCGCCTGGAGATCACCGACACGGCGGCGCCGGGCCGGGGCGTCAGCGCGGTGGTGGTCTTCACTGGCTGCGCCCCCGGCGCCGCGGGCCACTGCGACGTGGCCGTGGAATACGCACTGCAGAAGCGCGACGGCACGCGCGCGACGCTGGGCAGCGGCGTGCTGTGGTCGCAGCCGCCGCACACGCCGCGCTTCATGCTCGGCAGCACCTCGCTGAAGCTGGCCTTCGGCGCGCCGGACCGCGGCGCGCAACTGCGTGTGCTCGCCAAGGTGACCGACCGCGTCGCCAGGCGCTCGGTGGAATTGGCCGCGCCGTTGAAGGTGGAGTGAGCGGTACGCAGCCACAGCGGGCGCACCCCCAGGAGCCCGGCATGCACACCGCCATCCCTGTCCGTCGCCGCCTGTTGTTCCTGGCGACATCGGCCACGGCCATCCTGGCCGCGGGTTTCGTGAACGCCCTCCCCGCCGTTGCCCAGCCCGCTCCCGCCGGCCCCTGGCCGGCGCTGCGCGAGGACGGCGCCATCGTGCTGTTCCGCCACGCCGAGGCGCCGGGCATCGGCGATCCGACCGGATTCAGGCTGGGGGACTGCGCGACGCAGCGCAACCTCAGCGAGGCCGGCCGCGAGCAGGCGCGGCGCAGCGGCGAAGAGCTGCGGCGCCAACGCATCCCGGTCGGGGCCGTGTGGAGCTCGCAGTGGTGCCGCACCCGGGACACCGCGGCGCTGATGGCCCTGGGGCCGGTGCGCGATGAACCCGCCTTCAACTCCTTCTTCGGCGAGCACGGCGACCGGGCGGCACGGACGGCCGCCGCGCGCCGCAAGCTGCTGGACTGGCGCGGCCCCGGCGCGCTGGTGGTGGTGACGCACCAGGTCAACATCACCGCGCTCACCGGGCTGGGCGTGGCCTCGGCCGAGGGCATCGTGCTGCAGCGGCGCGGCGGCGCGCTGGCCGTCACCGGGCGTATCGCGCCGCCGCGGTAAATATGGGGCGGTCAACGGGAGGACGCCACCATGGGCAGCACGGCGGCGTGGTCGCCGATGCCCGGCTCGTGGCCTTCGAGTCGCGCCATTCCCAAGGCCGTGAATCCAGCCGGCCGCTTGGCCGATCTGAAAATCAACCGACGGATTTGCAGCCAAAACCAGTGCGGCCCTGAATTTCTTCAGGGCCGCCACCAAAAAAGTCAGCTCGTCGTCAGAATTGCGCCGCAGGGCAAATCGAGGCCACGAGCCTCATGACCCGGCCGGGGTGGCGCGAATTCAGGCCATCTCGCACCGGGCGACGTGGCCGATTTTCCAGTGGATGGCGAAGGCGACGGCATCCACCACCAGCACGATCAGCATCTTGAACAGGTTCAACTGGCCCTCATGGCGCTCCACGCGCAACGTCCGCTTGAGCTCGCTCACCCGCAGGCGCGTGAGCTCCTCGCGGGGCAGCGCTCTCAAGGCGGCCTCGGCCTGCGCCGAGCCCTGGTGCGCGGCACGGATGTACGAATCGTTGGACAGGTAGCGCTCGTACTGATGCCGGTCCAGCGTGAATTGCGGGCTCATGATCTGGACGACGTCATGAATGGCCAGCGCCGAAACGAACACGAAGCACACGACGGCAAAGAAACATACCGTCAGCGCATAAATTTCCAGGATGCTCTTTCTCATGAACGAAATGTTTTTGCTGGAGCGGGCGCCGAATCTTCCTGCCGAACCAACCGGAGCTCAGGCCATGTTTGAAAACCATCGGCGTCCACCATGCGCCATGAAATGGGGCGCGGTGTCGGGGCAGAGGCCAATTGACGGCCTGCAGCGACGGGCTGGCCGGGAATGTCAGGAGTCTTGCCCTGAATGTCCCATTCCATGAGCGCGGCAAGTCCTGGCCCCCTGACTTCCGTCCGTTCCGAGGTATTGGCGCATGCACGGCCCCGGCGGCGCGGCAGCCCGCAGTGCCCGTCCGCGCTTCGATGGCCCAGCACGGGCGGGCCTTCAAATATCCGGGGATACGCTGAAGGTTCTGCGTGCTGAAACTCAACCCGGCTGCTTCACTGACTGTCCGCTGAGGCAACTGCACCAAACTGGCCTTTCATGCCCAACCACCCTGCATGCGTCCGATGGTAACAGGGCGATACATCCAGGCCCGCAGGGACTTGCGTGGAGAAGTTCTTCATCCGGGCAGGAAGCGCGGGGCGTCGCGCTCCGGCGGTGGAACGCGGCGCCCCGGATCGCGTCAGGCCGCGCCCCGTCCCCCCTTGAGCTGCTCGCCCACCGGCAGCTTGCGGATGCGCGTGCCCGTGGCCCAGTACAGCGCGTTGGTCAGCGCCGGCGCGATGCCGGAAGTGCCAGGCTCGCCGATGCCGCCGGGCTTGTCGCTGCTGGGCACCAGGTGCACCTCGATGCGCGGTGCCTCGCCCATGCGCATCACGCGGTAATCGCCGAAGTTGGCCTGCTGCACCCGGCCCTGGTCCAGCGTGATCTCGTTCCACAGCGCCGCCGACAGGCCGAACACCACGCCGCTCTCCAGCTGCGCCCGCACCGTGTCGGGGTTGACCACCTGCCCGCAGTCCACCGCGCACACCACGCGCCGCACGCGCACCTGGCCCTGCGCGTCCACCGCCACCTCGGCCACCATCGCCATGTAGCTGCCGAAGGCGTACTGCACCGACACGCCGCGCCCCGCGCGCTCGTCGGTGCCCATGCGCAGCGGGCTGTCCCAGCCGGCCTTCTCGGCCGCGAGCCGCAACACCGCCTGCAGCCGGGGCTGCTTGTCCAGCAGCGCCAGCCGGTACTGCACCGGGTCGCGCTGCGCCTTGGCCGCGAGTTCGTCGATGAAGCTCTCCACCACCCATACGTTGTGCGTGGCGCCCACGCCGCGCCAGAAGGCGGTCGGGATGGGCGGCTCGTGGCGCACGTACTCCACGCGCTGCACCGGGATGTCGTAGGGGATGTCGCGCGCGCCCTCGACCGCGTCGCTGTCGATGCCGTCCTTCACCGCCTCGGGCGCGAAGCGGGAGAGGATCGACGAGCCCGTGATGCGGTGCAGCCAGGCCTTGGGGCGGGCCTGTTCGTCCAGCGCGGCGGCGATGCGGTCCAGGTAGTAGGGCCGGAACATGTCGTGCTGGATGTCCTCCTCGCGCGACCACACGAACTTCACCGGCGAGGTCGCCTGGCGCGCGAAGGACACCGCCTGCACGATGAAATCCACCTCCAGCCGCCGTCCGAAGCCGCCGCCGAGGTAGTGGTTGTGCACCTGCACCTTCTCCTCCGGCAGTCCGGCGGCCTTGGCCGCCGCGGTGCGCGCCAGCACCGGCACCTGCGTGCCCACCCACAGCTCACAGCCCTGCGGCGTGAGCGAGACGGTGCAGTTCATCGGCTCCATGGTGGCGTGGGCCAGGAAGGGCATCTGGTAGAGCGCGCTGACGCCGTTGGCCGCCGGCGTGGCCGCGAGCACGGCCATCGCGTCGCCGTCGCTGCGCGCCACGGCGCCTTCCCGGCGCGAGGCGGCCTCCATCTCGGCCACGATGGCCGCGGTGGTCAGCGCGCCGTGCGGCCCGCCGCTCCAGGTGGGCGCCAGCGCCGCCAGGCCCTGCTTGGCGGCCCACATGTGGTCCCCCACCACGGCCACGGCGTTGTCCAGCCGCAGCACCTGGCGCACGCCGGGCACGGCCAGCGCGGCGCGCTCGTTGAGGCCCGCCAGCTTGCCGCCCACGATGGGGCAGGCCGCCACGGTGGCCACACGCATGCCCGGCACCTTGGCGTCGATGCCGAACAGCGCGCGGCCGTTGGTCTTGTCGGGCGAGTCCAGCCGCTTGACGGGCTTGCCGATGAGCTTGAAGTCGGCCGGCTGCTTCAGCGGCACGTCCTGCGGCACGGGCAGCCTGGCCGCGGCGTCCACCAGCTGGCCGTAGTGCAGCCGCCGGCCGCTGGGGCCGTGCGTGACCACGCCGAGCGCGGCGCCGCACTCCTTCACGTCCACGTTCCATTGGCGCGCCGCGGCCTGCAGCAGCATCACGCGCGCGGTGGCGCCGGCGCGGCGCAGCGGCTCCCAGGCGCCGCGGATGGAGGTGGAGCCGCCCGTGACCTGCCCGCCCAGCAGCGGGTCGGCATAGAGGGCGTTGTCCGGCGGCGCCTGCTCCAGCTTGACGCGCGCGGGGTCCACCTCCAGCTCCTCGGCCAGCAGCATGGGGATGGACGTGAAGGTGCCCTGCCCCATCTCCACCTTGTGGACGATGAAGGTCACGGCGCCCTGCCGGTCGATGCGGATGAAACCGCTGTAGGCCAGCCCGGCCGAGTCCTGCGACAGCGCGGTGGTGGCCTGGCCCACGGCGGCCTCCGGCGGCTTGGTGTCGCGCGGCGCCGGCGTCTCCAGCGGCACCACGGCGCAGCCCGGCAGCGCGATGCCGATCAGCAGCCCGCCTCCGGCAGCGGCGCCGGCGCGGATGAAGGCGCGGCGCGACAGGCCCAGGCTTTCTTCGACGTGCTCGATGGGGCGCATCTCAGGCTCCCCGGTTCGGCGCGGCGATCTGCGAGGCCGCCAGCCTGATGGCGGCGCGGATGCGCTGGTAGGTGCCGCAGCGGCACAGGTTGCCGGCCATGGCGCCGTCGATGGCGGCGTCGTCGGGCGCGGGGTTGGCGCGCAGCAGCGCGCAGGCGGACATCACCTGGCCGCTCTGGCAGTAGCCGCACTGCACCACGTCGAGCTCGCGCCAGGCGGCCTGCACGCGGCGGCCCACCGGGTCCTGGTCGATGCGCTCGATGGTCACCACGCGCTTGCCCTCCACCGCCGACAGCGGCGTGATGCACGAGCGCACCGCCTGCCCGTCGAGGTGCACGGTGCAGGCACCGCAGGCGCCGATGCCGCAGCCGAACTTGGTGCCGGTGAGGCCAGCCACGTCGCGCAGCGCCCAGAGCAGCGGCATGTCCGCGGGAAGGTCCAGCGCCGTGGGCTGGCCGTTGAGCGTGAAGTTCGGCATCGCGCACCCTCTCTTTAGAAGACCACCGGGACGGCAGCCCCGGCCAAAGGCAAGGAGCATGCCTCAAGCGATTGGGGTTGCCGTTACAGAGACTGCGCCCGCGCCACGCCGACCTTGACGTGACGCCCGTGGCCGACACTCACACCCATGAAAACCCAGTACTACACCGCCTCCACCCTCGACGGCTTCATCGCCACCGAGGAGCACTCGCTGGACTGGCTGCTGCAGTTCGGCGAGGCGCCCGGCGGCAGCTACGAGCGCTTCATCGCCGAGGTGGGCGCCATCGCCATGGGCGCGCACACCTACGAGTGGTTGCTGCGCCATCAAGTCCGTCCCGAGGGCCGCGGCCCGCAGCCCTGGCCCTACGCGCAGCCCGCCTGGGTGTTCAGCACCCGCACCCTGCCGGGCGTGGCCGGCGCCGACATCCGCTTCGCCTCGGGCGACGTCGCCCCGGTGCATGCCGAGATGGCGCGCGCCGCCAACGGCAGGAACGTCTGGATCGTCGGCGGCGGCGAGCTGGCCGCGCGGTTCCACGACGCGGGGCTGCTGGACGAGATCATCGTCACCGTCGCACCGGTCACCCTGGGCCGCGGCGCGCCGCTGTTCCCGCGCGCGCTCACGGTGCCGCCGGCGCTGCGGCTCGAATCGGTACAGGCCTACGGCGACGTGTTCGCCGAGCTGCGCTACGCCGTGCGCTGAGGCCCAGGCTCCCGCGGCGGGAGCGTGACAAGCGCCCGCCGCGGCGCCGGGCCCGCGGCCTGCTGCTGGGCTGCAGGCCCCGAGCCTGCCCCTGTCGCCCCGTCCAGAAAGGAACGAAGCTCCATGCCGAACCTGAACCGCCGCCAGCTGCTCACCGCCACGGCCGCCGCCTGTGCTCCCGGCCTGCCCTGGGCCCAGGGCGCGGGCATGAAATGGCACCCCGGCCAGTACATCCACATTCCCAGCCGCGGCGGCATGGAGATGATCCAGGACACGCTGGACCAGATCCGCAACGTCCAGTCCGCCCGGGGCCTGCAGTTGCGCTACACCTGGGCCGAGCTCGAACCCAGCGAGGGCCGCTTCGACTTCGACCGCCTCCACCAGGACCTGGACCGCGTCGCCGCCCACAAGAAGCGGCTGCACGTGCTGCTGATGCTCAAGTCCTTTGCCGGCGGCGCGCGGCCGGTGCCCGAGTACCTGGAGCAAAAGGCCGGCTCGGGACGCAGCACCTACAGCATCGGCATCGAGGAAAAGCAGGCGCCGGGCGGACCTCGGGCGCGCACCGGGCAGAACGTCGCGCTGTGGGAGCCGGCGGTGCTGGAACACCTGGAGAAATTCCTGTTCGCGCTCGGCAAGGCAGTGGATTCGCACCCGGCGCTGGAAAGCGTGGCCTTCAACGAGACGGCGCTGGGCCGGGCGAACCGCTCCATCAGCGACGACGACCGGGATCGCTTCTTCAAGAACCTGGCCTCCGCCAACCGCACGCTGCGCAAGGCGTTTCCCACCACGGTGGCGATCCAGTTCGTGAACTTCCCCAAGCAGGCGATCCAGACGCTGGTGGGACAGATGCCCGAGTACGGCATCGGCCTGGGCGGGCCGGACGTGTTCCTGGACGACCGCTCGCTGCGCGACAACGTCTATACCCAGTACCCGCGCCTGGCCGGCGTGGTGCCGCTGGCGCCGTCGGTGCAGTTCGAGAATTACGTGGCGTTGCGCCACCAGGGCCAGCGCACCACGGTGCCGATCGAGGACCTGTACAACTTCGCGCGCAACCAATTGCGCGCCAACTACCTGTACTGGACCCGGCCGCAGAAGGGGCTGAAGAACGTCTGGCCGGACGTGCTGAATTTCCTCAAGACCCATCCGCAAGCCTCGACGCTCACGGGCGGACTGGCGACCGCCTGCCCGTCGAGCTTCAGGGGCGGGTGCAGCGCCGGGTGAGCGCCGCCTCGCCTCACGTGAACTTCGGCGGGTCCTTCACCGGCGGCGTCTGGCTGGGCGCCGGGGGGTCTTCCACATGCGGCTCCGCATCCGGCGGCGGTGCCGGCGGGGGCTCGGGCACGAAGGGGTCGGGCGGGATGTCGTGCAGCCTGTGGCTCATGTCGTCCGCCCTTCAGCGCTGCTTCTTCGCGATTTCACGTGCCAGCGCTTCCTTGTTCATCCGCGAGCGCCCGGCGATGCCCAGTTCCTGGGCGCGCGCGTAGAGCTCCTGGCGCGTGTGGCCCAGCAGGTCCACGCCGCCGAAGGTCTCGCGCGGACGCTCGCGCGCCTGGGCCCCGCCGGCGGCGGCCTGCGGGTCCGACGGGCCCTTGTGCTCCTTGGGCTCCCAGTGGTCGCCCACCTTCTCGAAGCCGTGCTTGAGCGAGGCCAGCGCCGTGCGGCTGGCGCGCTCGCCGCGGCCGTATTCGCGCTCGGCGTTGCGCAAGGTCTTGGCATAGGTGCGCTGCGCCTTGGCCGGCGAGCGCTGCAGGGTGCTCGGCAGCTCGACGCCCAATTTCTGCTTGCTCATGCGGCTCTCCTGCGGTTTGGCGCCGACGACGGCGGCAGCGCCCTGCGTGTCTGCATGCCTGCGGACACGGCAACCGCCATTCCCGGCACCAGGCGCCGGCACGGCCCGCGGCGGGCAGGCCGCCCTGGCCGAAGCTGAACTTCAGTCCTACCGGGCAATTCAGCCAGCCGCCAGCCAGCGCCGCGCCAGCGCCGCGACGTCTACCTCCCCGGTGGTGTCCACGCCGATGGCGCGCGCCCGCTCCGCCGCGTCCAGCGGTTCTCCCGTTGCCAGCTGCTTTTCCAGCACGTCCACGCCGGCCTCGGATGGGTCGTTGCCGGCGGTGCCGCGCGCGGCCACGCGGCGGCGCAGCGTTTCGGCGTCGGCCGTGCAGGCCAGGATGGTGAAGGGCACGCGCAGCTGCCAGGCCAGGTGTTCGAAGTCCTGCCGCGTCGCGCGGCTGAGGAAGGCGGCGTCCACGATCACCGGGTAGCCGCCCAGCAGCGCGGCACGCGCGCAGGCCGCCAGATGCTCGAAGGTGCGGCGGCCGGCCTCGGGGGTGTAGAGGTCCAGCCCGTGCTCGGCCGAGCGCTGCAGCGCCCGCAGCCCGAACAGGCGCTTGCGCTCCACGTCCGAGCGGACGCGCACCGCCCCGGCCCGCGCCGCCAGCGCCTCGGCCACGGTGGACTTGCCGCTGCCCGAGGGCCCGTAGGTGATCAACAGGCGCGGCGCCGCGCCGGCGTCCACCAGGGCTTGCGCGCAGGCCAGGTAGTCCGGCCCCGCGGCGTGGCCCGGCGACAGCGCCTGCACCAGGGCGCGCACCAGCGCCCGGTACACCTCGTACAGGCGCAGCACGCGCATGCCGGCGTAGTCGCCGCCGCGCTGCAAATAGGCGTCCAGGAAGCGGAAGGCCAGGTCGCGCCGGCCGCGCGCCTGCAGGTCCATGGTGGCGAAGCCGATGTCGCTCATGGCGTCGATCCAGCGCAGCGCCGGATCGAACTCGATGCAATCGAAGGCCGTGGCCTCCTCGTCCCCGCCCGGCACGATGAGGTTGGCCAGGTGCAGGTCGCCATGGCCCTCGCGCACGGCGCCACTTTCCAGGCGGCGGCGCAACTCGGGCTCCAGCGTCCGCAGCCGCGCCTCGCACCAGGCGCGCAGCGGCGCCAGCCGGGCATCGCAGGGGCGCGCGGCCTCCAGCTGCGCCAGCACCTGCCGCACGGACTGTTGCACCTGCATCGGCTGTCCGAAGGGACCGTCCGGCCCGGCGGCGGGCGCGGCGGCATGGAAGTCCGCCAGCCGCTGCGCCAGGCACTCGATGGCGCGCGGCGACAGCAGCCCCCGCCGCAGCCGCTCGCTCATCAGCGCCTCGTCGGCGAAGCGGCGCATCACCACCGCGTGGTCGATCACCGGCCCTTCACCACCCAGGCGCGGCGCCGCCGGCGTGCCGCGCACCGGCACCACGCCCAGGTACAGCGCGGGCGCCAGGCGCCGGTTCAGCCGCAGCTCCTCCAGGCAGGCCTGCCCGCGCCGGGCCGTGCTGCTGAAGTCCAGGAACGGCAACCGCACCGGCTTCTTGAGCTTGAAGGCCAGGCGCTGCGTCAGCAGCACCCAGGAGATGTGCGTCTGCAACAGCGCCACCGGCAGCCCGGTGCGGGCCTGCAGTTGCGCGCGCAGCGACTCGGCGTCGAGCTCGAAATCGGGGGCGGCATCCATGGCGGGAGTATGCGCGGGCCTGAAGGCGCCGCCGTGGCGCGCTCGCGTACCGCGGGCATGCGCAGTGCCCTTGAACGCCAACCGCGGTCCCGCCCAGCGGCGGGCGCGCTTCGTTCTCAAGACCCGGACAAGGAAGCCAGGATCGGCCCGGGTCGCCCGCGGCCGGCACGCCACCTGCCCTGCGAGCCGGCGTCACGCGCCGAAGGCCGCTCCCGCGGGCCGCGGCGCCCGCATTGCCTCTGGAGCCTTCCATGTCCTCCGCCTTCGAGAAGATGTCCGCGCGCCTGCGCGCCGCCTGGAAACCCCACAAGCAGGCCACGACGCCGCGTGCCTTCCGCTGCCAGTGCGGGCGGCCGGTGTTCTTCCGCAACAGCAGGTGCCTGGCCTGCGACACGCCGCTGGGCTACGAGCCGCTGCAGGCGCGCGTGATGCCGCTGGAACCCGTGGGCGAGCACCTGTGGCGCGAGTACGGCGCCGGACTCAACGCCACCGCCTACAGGCGCTGCCAGAACTTCGACGCCGCGGCGGCCTGCAACTGGCTGCTGCCCGCCGACGAGAAGGACGCCCAGGGGCAGCTCAAGCCGCTGTGCATGGCCTGCCGGCTCAACCACACCATTCCCGACCTCTCGGTGCCGGACAACGCGCTCTACTGGAGCCGCATCGAAATGGCCAAGCGCCGCCTGGTGTCGCAGCTCATCGGGCTGGGACTGCCCGTGGTGCCCAGGAGCGAGGACCCGGAGCGCGGCCTGAGCTTCGACTTCCTGCGCGCACCCGAGGGCGGGCCGCCGGTGATGACGGGCCACGACAACGGCCTCATCACCATCAACGTCGAGGAGGCCGACGACGCCAGGCGCGAGAAGCTGCGCGCGCAACTGCACGAACCCTACCGCACGCTGCTGGGGCATTTCCGGCACGAGGTCGGCCACTACTACTGGGACCGCCTGGTGAAGGACACCGAGTGGATCGATCCCGTGCGCGAGCTCTTCGGCGACGACCGCATCGACTACGCCGCGGCGCTGAAGAAGAACTACGACGAGGGCCCGCCCGCGGACTGGAAGGACCGATTCGTCAGTACCTACGCCAGCTGCCACCCCTGGGAGGACTGGGCCGAGACCTGGGCTCACTACCTGCACATGGTGGACACGGTGGACACGGCGCTGTCCTTCGGCATCGACGCCGACGACGTGGAGATCGAGGCCGAGCCCTGGACCAAGGAGGCGCTGTGGCGCCCCGAGGACCCGGACGCCGAAGCCTTCCTGGGCTTCCTCAACGCCTGGACGGAACTCACGGCCGTGCTCAACGAGATGGCGCGCAGCATGGGGCAGCCGGACTTCTATCCCTTCGTCCTGCCCCGGCCGGCGGTGGCCAAGCTGCAGCTGATCCATGCCATCGTGCGCGGCGCCGGTGCGCCGGTGCCCGCGCCGGCGGCCCCGAAGGCCATGCCGGCCGCGGCGGCGGCACCGGAGCCCGAGGAACCCGAAGAGCCCACCGCACCGGCCGAGCCGGTGGCCTGAGAAAGCCCATCACGCGCGGGCCGGGCAAGCGCTCAGCGCTGCTTGGCCCGCACCACCAGTTCCAGCCCCAGCAAGTCCACGACGTCCAGCACCTTCTGCAACTGCAGCGTGGGCTTGCCGCCTTCCAACTCGACGATGAAGCGGTTGCCGGTTTGCCCCAGCCCCGCCAGATCGAGCTGGCGCAGCGACAAGCGCTTGCGCCGGGCCCGTACCACCGCCCCCAACGTGGCGGACGAGCGCACCACCGACTCCGTGGAGCCTTCAGTGCCGTCCGCCTTGACCTCCTGCAACGTATTCATGTTACTTATTGTTGCACCACTGTTGCATTCATGGGGCGGCGTGGGCCAAAGCGCCTGGATTCACCGTTGCTAATTCACGGGCGCGGCACTTGCCGAAGGGCGGCTGAATGACATCCACCCTTCAGCTTCAAGGAGCCGCCCGCATGAACACCCCGCTGTCCACCACCGCCTCCCGTCCTTTCGCCATCGTCACCGGGGCCTCGTCGGGCATCGGCCTTGAGCTCGCGCGCTGCGCCGCGCAGCGCGGCTACGACCTGCTCATCGCCGCGGACGAGGCGCAGGTCCACGAGCGGGCGCAGGAGCTGCGCGCCCACGGCACCGAAGTGCACGCCGTCGAGGCCGACCTGGCCACCACCGAAGGCGTGGAAAAGCTCTTCGCCGCCGCCGAGGGGCGCGCGGTGGACGCGCTGCTGGCCAATGCCGGGCACGGCCTGGGCAAGGGCTTCCTGGACCAGGACTTCGGCGCCGCCCGCCACGTGCTCGACACCAACATCACCGGCACGCTGCTGCTGCTGCAGAAGGTCGGGCGCCAGATGCGCGAGCGCCGCAGCGGCCGCATCCTCATCACCGGCTCCATCGCCGGCTACATGCCTGGCACCTACCAGGCGGTCTACAACGGCAGCAAGGCCTTCCTGGACTCCTTCGCCTACGCGCTGCGCGAGGAGCTCAAGGACAGCGGCGTCAGCGTGACCTGCCTGATGCCGGGGCCGACCGACACGAAGTTCTTCGAGCGCGCCGACCTGCTCGACACCAAGGTCGGCACGATGAAGAAGGACGAGGCGGCCATGGTGGCGCGCCAGGGCTTCGAGGCCATGCTGGCCGGCAAGCCGGGCGTGGTGACCGGGCTCAAGAACAAGCTGCAAGTGGCCGCGGCCACGGTGACGCCCGGCACGGCGCTGGCGCGCCAGCACGCCAAGCAGGCCGCGCCGGGCACGGCCCAGGTGCACCAGGCCAACAAGGCCAAGGCCTTGGCCGGCGCAGTGGGCGGCATCGCGCTGCTGAGCGCCTGGTGGCTGCTGCGTGGCCCAGCCTCGCGGCGCGGGCACGTGACGGTCTGAACCGTCACGCCCTGGCGCCATGACCGCCCCGGACACCGCCGGGGCACTGTCGGGTTTTTTTACACCTCAAGCCCGGCAACGCGAAAAACGTCACGCCGTCAGCGGTAAGCCACTGTCACGCAACGAGTTCTTGAACTGGATTCTTGAGGCATATCAGTTGCTAAACGTTGCCGCCCGGGCATCTCACCCGGGCGGTCCGTCTCAACAACCTGATGGGGAAGCCTCGATGAACCTGATCAAGCCATTGGTTCTGGCCGCGGCGCTGCTCGGCGCGCATGCCGCCCAGGCGGCGCTCTACACCAGCGATTTCGGCACGGCCAACGCCACGCTGAGCAACTGCGACGACTGCGGTATCGACGTGGCCTTCCCCGGCGCCGGGCAGACCATCGCGGGCCTGGCCGTGTCGGACATCTTCGTCCACAGCAACGGCTTCGCCTCCTTCGTCGACTTCGACCAGTTCAGCGTCCTGCACGCCGACCTGGACTCCCGGGACGATCTGCTGTCCAACGTCTACGTCAACACCGCCACGGCGGGCCAGATGGTCATCACCTGGCAAGGGATGGGCAGCTTCGACCACGACTATTCCGTGCGCAGCACCTTCCAGCTCGTGCTGCGGTCCGACCAGTACAGCCCCGCGCCGGGCGAGGGGCAGTTCGGCTTCTTCTACGGCGACATCACCAATCCCGACATCGCCGAGGTGGGCTTCCTGATCAACGACCAGTTCCAGGCCTACGTGCCCGGCACCTCGCTCAACAACGCCACGCCGGTCTGGTTCAGCCTCCAGGACGGCCAGGTGGTTGCCACGCCGCCGGTGGAGCCGGTGCCCGAGCCCAGCACGCTGGCGCTGGCCGGCCTGGCCCTGGGCCTGAGCGGCTGGGTGAGCGTGCGCCGGCGCCGCGAGGCCGCCATGGCCCGGCATCGTAGGCACGTGCCGGCCTGATTCGGCCTGGGACGGATTAGGCCGCGACGGCCCCCTCCGCCCCGTTCCATGCGCACCGCGGTGATAGTCTGCCGAGCCGGTCCGGCACCCCTAGAGCAGCCTGCATGCGCATCCGTCCCCAGCTCGTGTTGATGATGTCCGCGGTGGTGGCGCCGGTGGCGCTGCTGGCGGGCGCGTCCATCGTCGCGCTGGACCAGGCGCAGCGCGAGGTCCACGCGCAGCGCTACCTGGAGCGCGTGAGCGCCCTGCGGCTGGCGCTGGACAACGAGATCCGCAGCACCTCGCGCGTGCTCGAAGGCCTGGCCTTCGCGGGCGGCATCGCCGACCAGCCGGGCCAGGACGCCACGGCGCAGTCCGAGCTGGAGACGATGCTCAGGAGCTTTCCGAGCTGGATGACGCTGGGCGTGGTCGACGCCGAAGGCCGCGAGCTGCTGGCCGTCCACCGCGCCGGGCAGCCGCAGCACCCGGTGCCGGACCGGCAGACGCTGCAGCGGGCGCTGGCCGAGCGCGCCAGCGCGGTTTCCGACCTCGTGCCCGGCCCCGGGGTGGACAGTTTCCACACCTTCATCGTCACGCCGGTGGTGCGCGACGGCCGCGCGCAGCGGGCGCTGTACGTGGGCATCGACCACCGCGCCTGGCTCGAATTCCTGCGCAGCTACCCGGTGGCAGAGAGCGCGACGCTCACGCTCAACGACCGCCAGGGGCTGGTCATCGCTCGCACGCTCAACCCCGGGCAGTGGGTGGGCAAGCCTTCGGGAGCGCCCTTCTGGGAGCGCGCCCGCGGGCGCCAGGAAGGCACGTTCGAGAGCGTGGGCCTGGAGGGCCAGCGCTTTTTCATTGCCTTCAGCCAGCTGCGCACCTCGGGCTGGGTGCTGGGCACGGGCGTGCCGGTGGAGACGGTGGAGAAGGCGCTGCAGCTGCCCGCGCTGCTGACGGCCGGCGGGCTGGCGGTGGCGATGGCCGTGGCGATGGGCATCGCGCTGCTGCTGGGGCGGCGCATCACCGACTCGCTGGAGCCGCTGGCGGCGCTGGCGCATTCGGACGCGCACGCGCAGCCCGCCGCCGCGCCGCTGCCCATCCGCGAAGCCGAGGCCGCGCGGCGCGCGCTGCGCCGCGCGCTGGCGGACCAGGCCGACGCGCTGGCGCAGGCGCAGCGGCTGGACAAGGCCAAGGACGAGTTCCTGGCCATGCTCGCGCACGAGCTGCGCAACCCGCTGGCGGCCATCCGCTCCGCCACCGCGGTGCTGGGCAACCCGCGCGCGGACCCCGAGATGGAGAAGCGCGCGCGCGCGGTGCTGGAGCGCCAGGTGGGCCACATGGTGCGCATGGTCGACGAGCTGCTGGACGCGGCGCGGCTGACCAGCGGCCACGTCAACCTGGAGCTGCGCGCGCTGGACTTGGCGCAGGCGGTGCTGCGCGTGCTGCAGCTCTTCGAGCAGTCCGGGCGCACGGCGGCGCTGCGCGTCACCACCGAGCTCGCGCCGGTGCGCGTGCAAGCGGACGAGACGCGCATCGAGCAGATCGTCTCCAACCTGGTGGACAACGCCGTCAAGTACGGACGCGCCGAGGGACAGCTGCACATCCGGTTGCGCGAGCAACAGGGCTGGGCCGAGCTGAGCTTCAGCGACAACGGCTGCGGGCTGGACGCTGAGCTGCTGCCGCGCATCTTCGAGCCTTTCTCGCAGGGCGAGCGCCGCATGGACCGGGCCCAGGGCGGGCTGGGGCTGGGCCTTCACGTGGTGCGGCGCCTGGTGGAGCTGCACGGCGGCACCGTGCAGGCGCTGAGCGAGGGGCGCGACCGTGGCGCCACCTTCGTCGTGCGGCTGCCGGCCGCGCCGGTGCAGGACGAGGACCGCGCCGGCCCCGAAGCCGCGACGCGCCTGAAGCCGCTGCGCATCGCGCTGGTGGAGGACAACCGCGACGTGGAGGAGATGACCGCCTCGCTGCTGCGCCTGGCCGGGCACCAGGTGGCGTGTGCGGTGGACGGCGAGAGCGCCGTGGCGCTGGTGCAGGGGCAGCAGGCGGAGGTGGCGCTGGTGGACATCGGGCTGCCGGGCATCGACGGGCTGGAGGTGGCGCGGCGCATCCGTGCGCTGCGCGACCCGGCAGCGGTGGTGCTGGTCGCGCTCACCGGCTATGGCGACGGGCGCACCCGTGAGGCCGCCGCCGCCGCGGGCTTCGACGCCTACCTGCAGAAGCCCTTCGACCTGCACAGCTTCGAGCAGGCCGTGCTCGAAGCCTGGGCCGCCGTCAGGACGGCCTGACCGGCCTCATTCCAGTTCTCGCTTGCTAGTGAAGTATTCCGTTCGTCCTGAGGTATCGAAGGATGAACGGCCCCTGCCGTAGCGCCGCCATCGCAGCCTGTCGGATTCGTACTTCGATACCTCAGTACGAACGGGTCATTTCACGACCAAAGTGAAACTGGAATCAGGTGCCGCGCTCCGCCTGCGGCGGCAGTGGTTGCCCCGATGCGTTCCGCACCGTGGCGGGGGCCCCGCGCGGCGCGCTCCACCAGTCGGCGTTGCGTATGCCGAGCTTTCCGGGGTCGAACACCGGCTCCACGCCGGCACGCTTCTGCGCCTCGTAGTCGCGCAGGCACAGCAGCGCGGGCTTTTGCAGGATGAGGATGGCCACGATGTTGAGCCAGGCCATCAGGCCCACGCCCAGATCGCCCAGGTCCCAGGCCACGCCGGCGGAGCGCACCGCGCCGTAGGTCACCGACACCAGCATCGCGGCCTTGAGCACCAGGCTCAGCCACGGCCGGTGCACGCGGCGGTTGATGTAGGCAACGTTGGTCTCGGCGATGTAGTAATAGGCCACGATGGTGGTGAAGGCGAAGAACATCAGCGCCAGCGCCACGAAGCTCGCGCCGAAGCCCGGCATCACCGACTCCACCGCGGCCTGCGTGTAGCCCGGCCCGGTTTCCATGCCCGGCAGCCGCTCCACCAGGAAGCCGCCTCCGGGCGCCTGCACGTTGTAGCGGCCCGTCACCAGCACCATGAAAGCAGTGGCGCTGCACACGAACAACGTGTCGATGTAGACCGAGAAGGCCTGCACGTAGCCCTGCTGCGCCGGGTGCTTCACCTCTGCCGCCGCCGCCGCGTGCGGGCCGCTGCCCTGGCCGGCCTCGTTGGAATACACCCCGCGCTTGACGCCCCACTCCACCGCCAGCCCCAGCACGGCGCCGAAGCCGGCCTCCAGCCCGAAGGCGCTGCCCAGGATGAGGCCCACCATGGCGGGCACCTGCTCGATGTTGAGCAGCACGATCACCACCGCCACCAGGATGTAGGCCAGCGCCATGAACGGCACCACGATCTCGGCGAAGCGCGCGATGCGCTTGACGCCGCCAAAGATGATGAAGCCCAGCGCCACCACGATCACCGCCGCGCTCACCGAAGGCGCCACGCCCCAGGCGTTGTTCACGCCCGCGGCGATGCTGTTGGCCTGCACCCCCGGCAGCAGCAGCCCCATGGCGATGATGGTGGCCACGGCGAAGATCCAGGCGTACCAGCGCTGGCCCATGGCCTTCTCGATGTAGAAGGCCGGCCCGCCGCGGTACTGGCCGCGGTCGTCCACCTCCTTGTAGACCTGCGCCAGCGTGCACTCCACGAAGGAGGTGGAGGCACCCAGGAAGGCCATCATCCACATCCAGAAAATCGCGCCGGGCCCGCCGAAGGTGATGGCCGTGGCCACGCCGGCGATGTTGCCGGTACCCACACGGCCCGACAGCGACATCGCCAGCGCCTGGAACGAGGACACGCCGGCCTCGGAAGCTCGGCCGCCGAACATCAACCTCACCATCTCCGGGATGCCGCGCAACTGCATGAAGCGGGTGCGGATGGAGAAGTACAGGCCCACGGCCAGGCACAGAAAGATCAGCGCCTTGCTCCAGACCAGGCCGTTGAGGACGCTCACGATCTCAGCCATGCCACGCTCCTGTGCTCGCAGGCGCCCCCGGAGCAATCGGCCAGCCTGCGGCCGTTCGCCGGTCATGCATCGTCTCCTCTCCATCAGGGTGCCAACGATGCTCTGGCGCGACCAGTGCACGTCGTGGCGCCGGATCCCGGCCGCCTGCCGCTCCCGCAGCGGCATCCGCGGCGCGCGCCGTATCGCTTCGGCCGTGGCCTCGGTGTCGCAGGGGTTGGCCAGCAGCGCGTCGGTAAGCCGGCTTGGCCACCAGCTACGGGCTGGTCCCGGGCAGCAATGGGAGAAAAGTCCCGCTCGGGCAGGAGCAGTTGACTATTCCGGACCTCGTGCACCCCTGATAGCTTGACTGCCGTCACAAGGATCTGCGGAAAAATAAGCATCCTGATACGGACCCCAAGTAATTCATTGGCTCCAGAAATCCACCCGGACTGAGCTTGTCACAGCCCTGTGACGGCCACCGAACGCCTGCCCTTCGACAAAACCTGTCCTGAGATTGTCGAAGGACTCAGGGCGAACGGGAAAAGTCCGGCCCGTGATGAACTCAGGCCCGATTGAAAACCCCACACCTTCAACCATTCGGTTTGGAAGCCTTCATTTTCTCGATGCCTTTCCGTTATTTCACCCCCATCGTCTCCACACGCATAAATCAAATCCACCATGCACATTTCCATCGCCCCAGAGCACGATGCCTTCAACATTCCATTCAATTACATCGTCATCTCGCCCGTGCGCGACGAAGCCGACCATATTGCGAAGACCATTGCCTCGATGGCTGCTCAAACAATACTTCCGCAGCAATGGATCATCGTGGATGACGGCTCCACGGACGGCACTTCTCAAATCCTGGACCACAAAACAGCCGGGTTCGCGTGGATCACGGTCGTGCACCGGGTGGACCGGGGCTTCAGGGCGGCCGGCAGCGGGGTGGTCGAAGCTTTCAAGGATGGGCTGTCGTACCTGACGGTCAGCGCCTGGGATTACATCGTCAAGCTCGACGGCGATCTTTCCTTCGAACCGGACTACTTCGAACGCTGCCTCTCCGAATTCCTGATCGACCCATGCCTGGGCATTGTCGGTGGCACGGTCTACACCACAGGGAAACATGGATTGCGCGTGGATTCTCCCGGCGACCCCAGGTTTCACGTGCGCGGCGCCACGAAAATCTACAGCCGGGCCTGCTGGCACGACATTGAACCTCTGGTACCCGGGCCGGGCTGGGACACGATCGACGAAGTCAAAGCCAACCTGTACGAGTGGACCACGCGCACCCTGCCTGAAGCCAGGGTGGTCCAGCACAAGCCGACCGGAGCAGCGGCCGGAAAATGGCGGGACGGCGTCAAGAACGGTCAGGCCAATTATCTGACGGGCTACCATCCCCTGTTCCTGCTGGCAAAGTGCGTGAAGCGGACTTTCAGAAAACCTTATCTGCTCGGGGCCGTTGCATTGATGTACGGCTATTTTTTTGCTTATCTGGAACGCAAACCCAAGCTGGCGGACGAAACCGTCGTGCGTTACGTGCGCCGCCACCAAATCAGCAGACTGCTGTTAAGGCCCAGCATTTACGACTGAACTGAATCAGTGCCAGCCCGCTCTCGGGAGCGCACGCCCGCCGGAGGCGGGACAGCAAGCCGGTGACCAGCACTTCCAGCGTGGGCCAGGCAACCCTTGGTACAGGCGAAACCGCCACAACCGGCTCACGCCACGACCATGCGGCGGCATCCCTCGGCGCAGCGCCGGCACCCCTGCGCGCAGGGCTGGCACACGTCGGTCCACGGCCGGAAGCGCCCGCGCCTCAGGCCGCCGGCACCACCTCCGCCACCACCACCCGGTTGCGGCCCTGCTCCTTGGCTTGGTAGAGCGCCTGGTCGGCGCGGCCCAGCAGCGGCACGGCGTCGGTCTCGCCGGGCGCGAAGCCGGAGAGCCCAATGCTCACCGTCACGCCCAGCGGCCCGTCGGGGGTGGGAATGCGCTGCGCTCTCACCGCCTCGCGCAGCGCCTGCGCCAGCGCCAGCGCGCCCTGCGGCCCGGTCTCGGGCAGCAGCACCGCGAACTCCTCGCCGCCCAGGCGCCCGATGCGGTCCGTCAGCCGCAGCCGCTCGCGCAGCGCGGCGCTCACCTGCACCAGCACCGCGTCGCCCACGGCATGGCCGTGGCGGTCGTTGACGCGCTTGAAGTGGTCCAGGTCCAGCATCAGCAGAGCACCCTCATGCCCGTGGCGGCGGTAGCGCTGCAGCTCCTGCGCCACCTCCTCCAGGAAGGCGCGCCGGTTGAGCAGCCCGGTGAGCGCGTCGGTGGTGGCCAGGCGCTGCAGCTCCTGCTCCTGGCGCTTGCGCGCGCTGATGTCCTCCATCACGGCGATGAAGTGGCGCGGGTGCCCTTCATCGTCGGCCAGCGGCGTGACGGTCTGCGCCACGTGGTAGGGCGTGCCGTCGGGACGGCGGTTGACGATCTCTCCGCGCCAGACCTCGCCGGCCAGGATGGTGCGCCACATCTGCGCGTACACCTCGGGGCGCTGCTGCCCCGATCTCATCAGCTCCTGCGGCCGCCGCCCCACCACCTCGGCCAGCGTGTAGCCGCTGAGCCGGCTGAAGGCCGGGTTGGCCCATTCGATCACGGCGTGGGCGTCGGTGATCATCACCGCGTTGTCGGCCGCGTCCAGCGCCGCGCCCAGCAGCCGCAGCCGCGCCTCGGCGCGCTTGCGCTCGGTGATGTCCTGGAACACGCCCACGAAGTGGCGCGGACGCCCCTCGGCATCGCGGTCCACGGTGATGGTCAGCCACTCGGTGTAGGCCTCGCCGCTCTTGCGCCGGTTGACGATCTCGCCGGCCCACACGCCCTGCGCCAGCAGTTGCGTCCACATCGCCTCGTAGAAAGTGCCGTCGTGCTGGCCCGAGGACAGCAGCGCCGGCGTGTGCCCCAGCACCTCCTCGGTGGCGTAGCCGGTGATGCGCGTGAAGGCCGGGTTCACCGACACGATGCGGCTGCTGGCGTCGGTGATGATGATCGCCTCGGCGCTGATGGCGAAGACGAGGCTGTTCAGGTGCAGCGCCTCGTCGCTGCGGCGCTGCGCCGTGACGTCCAGCTGCAGCAGCAGCGCGCAGCGCTGGCCCTCGCGCAGCAGCGGGCGCACGAGGATGTGGAACCAGCGCGGCCCCTTCGCGCCGGTGGTCTGGAAGCGGCCTTCGTACTCGTCGCGCCGCCCGCTCAGTACCGCCGCGATGCCCTCCTCCAGCCCGGCGCCGCCGCCGTCCTCGGCAGGGAACAGCGAAGCCAGCGTGCCGTAGTGCACGTCCTCCAGCATCCCGGCCGGCAGCGCGGCGTCGCGCGCCATGTCGCGCCAGGCCTGGTTGAGCACCAGCGCCCGGCCGTCGGGACCGAACAGCGTCACGCTCGCCGGCAGCGCATCGAGCAGCCGCGCCTGCTGCTGCACCTGTTCGGCCTGGTTGCGCATGCGCCGCAGCGTGGCGCGGCGCAGCAGCCCGTAGCCCAGCACCAGCGTCACGGCGGCCAACAGGATCAGCGGCACCGCGATCAGCGCCAGGCGCTGCGCCTCCGCGCGCGCCTGGGACAGCGCCTGGGCCCGCTCCACGCGCACCACCACCGTGAAGGGCCGCGTGCGGTCGCCGCGCCAGGCCGTGATCCATTCGCCCAGGCCCTCGATCGGCTGCACCAGCGTGCCCAGCTCGGTGCCGCCCTGCCAGCGCCGCACCAGCACCTGGTTGGCCGCGCGCCAGGGCGGCGACAGATCCTCGCGCGTGCTCAGCAGCAGCGCGCCGTCCCAGCGCAGCACCTCCACCGCGCCGGGCGCCTCGGCATCGCGCACCTGCAACCGGTTGAGGAAGAAGTCCGCGTTGAGCGTGGCCACCACGCTCCAGCCTCCCGGCCCGCCGTCCAGCGCCACGGGAACGAAACCCAGGTCGCTGACGCTTGACGGGTCGATGCTCAGCGGACGGCCGTCGGCCAGGTCGCGCCCGGCCTGCGCGCTGCCGATGCGCAGCAGCGGCTCGCCGTGATCGACATGAGGCAGGAAGCCGCGCAGGTCCACGAGCCGGCCCTGGTTGGCCGGGTTGGAGCTCGCCACCACCACGCCGTGCTCGTCCAGCAGCGACAGCGAGCGCAGGTGCGGCGCATCGAGCAGCAGCTGGCGCAGCCGCTGCTCGCGCCCCAGCGCGCCACGGTCCTGGGCCTCGGCCTGCAGCAGCCCGCGCAGCGCCAGCTCCACCGTCGTCAGCGTCTGGCCGAAGAGGTGGCCGCTGTGGCGCGCCTGCAGCACCGCGAGCTGGCGGTGCGACTGCACCTGCTCCTGCGCCAGGCGCTGGCCGTGGTAATGCAGTGCGCCCAGTGCCGCCAGCGTGCACAGGACGATGGCCGCCAGGATGGACAGGTCCGCCAGACGGCTCCACTTCACCACGCGCATCGGCAGCCTTTTTCCGGGTTGGATCGGCGTTCAGGGCTTGACGACGATGGGCGTCAGCTCATGGCGGCGCGCCGCCTCCAGCAGCCGCCCGTCGCGCCGGATGCGGGTCGCGAAGGCCTCGACCTCCTGCCACCAGCGATCGTCGCCCGGCGCCACGGCCCAGGCGTAGGGCGTGACGTGGTAGGTGCTGGTGGGCGCCACCAGCCGCGCCCAGTCGGTGCTGGTGAGCATGCGGCGGCTGTAGGGGAAGTCGGTCATGAACACGTCGGCGCGGCCGGATTCGACCTCCTGCTCCCGCGCATGCGGCGTGTCCAGCACCGCGAGCTGCGCCTGGCGCAGCTGCTCGCGCATCACCGGCTCGTGCAGCGTGCCGCGCGCCACCGCCACCACCACGCCGGGACGGTCGATGTCGTCCCAGCCACGGATGCGGCGGTTGCTGCGCGTGGTGATGGCGTAGATGTCGCTGGCCAGGTGCGGCGAGGTGAAGCGCAGCTTCTCCTGGCGCGCGGGCGTGATGCCGATGGCGAACATCGCCACGTCGCAGCGGTCGCCCAGCACGTCGTCGAACAGCCGCGCGAAGCTGCTGTCCACGAAGCGCACCTCCACGCCCAGGTCCTTGCCCAGTTCCTGCGCCAGGTCGATGTCGATGCCGGCGAGCTGGCGCGTCACCGGATGGCGGTAGGAGATGCTGTAGTAGTCGGGCCAGATGCACACGCGCAGCTCGCCCGCCTGGCGCACGCGCTCCAGGCGGCTGCCCGTCTCGGTGGCCGCGGCGGCGCCGCACAGCGCCGGAACCAGCGCGAACGCCAACGCTCCTGCAATGCGTTTGAGGAAAGGCGGCATGGGGCCTCGTCAGAGCGTTTCAGTGATAACCCTTCTATCGGCCAGGCCGGCACGATATTGAGGTTTCCTGCCAGCTTGCCCGCTGACCGCGGCGTCCTCCCGGGCCGCCGGACGGCGGCCCGGCGGCTCAGGCCGGCTCGCCCAGGCTCACGCCGATCTCGCGCGCGCAGCCCAGCAGCGGGTGCTGCGCCGGAATGCAGCGCCGCCCCGTGGCCACGGCCTCCAGCCCCACGCTGGTGAGCTCGCCGCCCTGCAGCGTCACCATGCGGCCGAACTCGCCGCGGCACACCAGCCGCGACACCTCGTTGCCGTAGCGCGTGGCCAGCACGCGGTCGAAGGCCGTGGGCGCGCCGCCGCGCTGCACGTGGCCCAGCACCGTGGCGCGCACTTCGCTCTGCAGCCGCGACTGCAGCTGCGCCGCCAGCACGTGCGCCACGCCGCCCAGCCGCACCGGCTCGTCGCGGCCCTCGATGCGCTCCTGCACCACCACGTCGCCATCGCGCGGCCTGGCGCCCTCGGCCACGCAGATCACGGTGAAGCGCTGGCGCGCCTCGCGCTCGCGGCACACCGCGGCCACGGCCTCGATGTCGTAAGGGATCTCGGGCAGCAGGATCACGTCGGCCGCGCCGGCGATGCCAGCCTCCAGCGCGATCCAGCCCGCGTCGCGGCCCATGGTCTCCAGGATCATCACGCGCCCGTGCGCCTGTCCCGTGGTCTGCAGCCGCTCCAGCGCCTCGGTGGCGATGGACACCGCGGTGTCGAAGCCGAAGCTGCGCTCGCAGCCCACGATGTCGTTGTCGATGGTCTTGGGCACGCCCACCATCGGCAGCCCGCGCTGCCACATCGCCTGCGCGATGCTCATGGTGCCGTCGCCGCCCACGGCCACCACCGCGTCCAGGCCCAGCGCCCGCGCGCTCTCGACCACGCGCTGCACGCCCTCCTCGCCTTCGAGCAGCGGGTTGCGGCGGTTGCTGGTGCCCAGCACCGTGCCGCCCAGGTGGATCAGCCCGCTCACCGCGCGCCAGTCGAGCTGGCGCACGCGGCCTTCCTGCAGCCCGCCGAAGCCTTCCTCGATGCCCACCACCTGCGCCCCGCACTGGCGGATAAGCGACTTGGTGACGGCGCGGATCACCGCGTTCAGGCCGGGGCCGTCACCCCCTCCGGTCAATACGCCCACTCTCATGCACATGCTCCGATGGATTCACATCCCCGGAGTGTGCAGCCGGCGCCGCGGCGCGGACTTCAGGCCGCGTCGGCCAGGGCCCAGGCGGCGCGCTCGAAGCCGTCGTCGCCGGGGCCGTCGGTCTCCAGGTCCAGGCCCAGCCAGGAGGTCTCGTCCTCGATGCACTCGCCCTCGTCCAGCGCGGGCTCGCCCGGGGCGTCCATGTCCGCCAGCGCCAGCGCCAGCGTGCTGAACGGGCCGAATTCCTGGTGGCCGTTGACGTCGATCCAGTGGTAGCCGTCCGGCCGTTCGAACACGCGCTGCAGGCGTTCGTCGCCCAGCTCGGGCAGCGAGGGCTGTTCCAGGGTCTCAAGGTATTGGATCGTGCTCATGGTGCCCGGCGCGCTTGCGCCGCTCTCCGTTCTCGCTGATGTCACGCCCCCACTCTAGAAAGGCTTGGCCGGCGTGGATTGACCTCTCGCAAAGGGTCGCTGTGCTCTCCATCACGCCCATCGCCGCTTCGTGCATCCGGTCGCAGCCCAAGGCGTTCCGGCGTCACGACACCCGGCGCCGCTGCACCCGCTGCCCGTCGCGCACCGCGCTGGAGGGGTACACCACCACCTCCTGTCCCGGCTTGAGCCCGCTCTTCACCCAGGCCTGCGCGCCGTTGCGCGCGGCCACCTCCACCGGCTGCAGCACCGCGCGCTCGCCGTCCAGGCGGTACACCGCCATCGCCTCGCCGTCCTCCACCGGGAACACCGCGCCCACCGGCACCTGCACCGCGCCTTCCACCGACAAGGTGACGATGCGCACGCCCACCCGGTAGGCGTCGCCCAGCGCGCGCCAGGCGGCGGGGTCGCCGGCCAGGTCGATGAGCACGCGCACGCGCTGCTCCTCCACGCCCAGCGCCGAGACCTTGGTGAAGGCCGCGGGCTCCACCAGCCGCACCCGGCCTTCGAGCACGCCCGCGCCGCCCCAGCGCTCGATCAGCACCCGGCTGCCCGGCACGGCCTTGAGCGCGTCGGTGGTCAGCAACTCCGCCACCACTTCCAGCTGCGCCGTGTCGCCCAGCTCCAGCAGCGGGGTGCCCACCGCCACCGCGCTCTCGCTCTGCTGCGCCACGCGCAGCACGCGCGCGGCCACGGGCGAGCGCAGCACGAAGGCGCGTCCCTGCGCCGCGGCCGGGCCACGCTGCACGGCCGTCAGCGCCGCGCGCGCCTGCTCGACGTCGTGGCCGGCCACGTGCGCCTCCTGCACCGCAGCCTCCACGTCGCGCTGCGCGGCCTGCACCGCGAGCTGGTCGTTGTCGAAGCGCGACAGCGACACGAAGCCCTGGCGCACCAGTTCGCCGCTGCGCGCGGCCTCGGCGCGGGCCTGCTGCAGGCTCACCTGCGCGCGCGCCACGCGTGCCGCGGCGCGCTCGCGGCCGGCCAGCGCCATCTCCAGCCGCGCCTGCTGCTCGCGCAGCGTGCGCTCGTCCTGCAGCACCGGCAGCACCGGCGTGAGCAGCGCCACCGGGTCGCCGGGCCGCACCGCGTCGCCCTCGCGCAGCGCGATGCGCTGCAGCACCCCCGCCAGCGGCGCGCTCACCACGTAGCGGTCGCGCACGCGGGTCTTGCCCTCCTCCTCGATCACGGCCTCGAAGGTGCCCTGCGTCACCGCCGCGGTCTCCACCGGCACCGGATGCGGCGCGAAGGCCCAGCCCAGCAGCGCCACCGCCAGCACCGCGCCGGCGGCGGTGAAGGCCCAGGTCTTTCGCTTCATGGTTTCAATCCCTCGTCTTCAAGACCGCCACCATGTCCAGCCGGTCGATGCGCCGGCGCACCACCAGCGCGCTGGCCACGCCGGCGGCCACCACGGCCAGGGCGGCCCAGGCATAGGTGCGCGCGCGCACCACCACCAGGAACATGAACTGGTCGCTCTGCAGCGCCTGCGCCACGCCGTGCATCAGCGCATAGCCCAGCAGCATCCCCAGGGGCAGCGCCACCGCGATCGACAGCGCCAGCTCGCCCAGCAGCAGCGCCGACACCTCCGCGCGCGTGAAACCCAGCACGCGCAGGCTCGCCAGCTCCCAGCCGCGCTCGGCCAGCGCGATGCGCGCGTTGTTGTAGACCACGCCCACCGCGATCACCACCGCGAAGGCCGTCAGCACCGTGCTCATGATGCGCACGTTGCGCGCGCTGATCTCCTGCATGTTGCGCAGCATCGTGGCCTTGCTGAAGGCCCCGGCGATGCGCGGCATGCGCTGCGTGGCCGCCAGCAGCGCCTCCTCGCTGCCGCGCTGCACCGACAGCACGAAGCCGGTGGAGACGTCGCCGTCGCCCAGCAACCGGTTGAGCTGGCGACGGTCCATGTAGGCGTTGAGTCCCATCATCTCGCTGACCGTGGCCGACACCCTCAGCTCCAGCGTGCGCGGCCGGCCCACCAGCACCTCGGCGCGCACGCTGTCGCCCGGGCGCACGCCGAGCTTGTCGGCCAGGCGGTCGGTGAGCACCAGGCCGCGGTCCTCCAGCAGCAGCTGGCGCCGCTGCACGTCGATCACGCGGTAGAGCTCGGCGCGCGGCGCGTAGCCGCGGATCAGTCCGCGCTCGTGGCGCGGGCCGTGGCTGAAGTTCACGGGCACGAAGCGCGTGGACTCCACGCCCAGCACGCCCGGCAGCCGCGCCAGCTCCAGCCGCACGGCGTCGTCCACCGCGTCGTTCATCCACACCGTCACGTCGCCGCGCAGCGACAGCGTGAACTGCGTGTCCACCACCTCGTCGATGGCGTCGCGCAGGAAGTTGCCCATGATGGTGATGGCCACCGCCGCGGCGATGCCGCCGATGGACAGCGCCGTGCGCAGCGGCCGGCGCTCCATGTTGCGCAACACCATGCGCAGCGCCGGCGCCAGGCGGCGCACGCCCAGCCGCTCCAGCAGCGTGGGCCGGTAGCGCCCGGGCGCGGGCGGACGCATGGCCTCGGCCGGCGCCAGCCGCACCGTGGCCAGGATCGCCCCCAGCGTGCCCAGCACCGCGGTGGCGGCGGTGATGCCCGCGGCCACCGCCAGCAGCCCCGGCGCCACGCGGTGCTCGAAGCGCGGGAAGCGCAGGAACTCCGCGTACAGCCCGGTGAGCTGGCCGCCCAGCCACTGGCCCAGCGCCAGCCCCAGCAGCAGCCCCAGCGCCACGATCAGCAGCACCAGCTTCAGGTAGTGCAGCGCGATGGCGGCGTCCGGGTAGCCCAGCGCCTTGAGCGCGGCGATCTGCTCGCGCTGCGTGCCCACCAGGCGCGAGACCACGACGTTGAGCAGGAAGGCCGCCACGCCCAGGAAGATCGCCGGCAGCACGGTGCCGATGACGCGCTGCGACTTGATCTCGTTGTCCAGCATCACGTGCGAGCCCTGGTCGGCGCGGCCGTGCACGTCGCGCCCGCCGTAAGGCGCCAGGCGCTGCTGCAGCGCGGCGATCACCGCGGGCTCGGACGCGCCGGGCGCCAGCCGCACGCGCACCTGGTTGAAGGCGCCGCGCAGGTCGTAGGCGGCCTCCAGCACCTCGCGGTCGATCCAGAACACGCCGTAGCCGCGCTGATCGGGCATGCCCCACAGCCCGGCAAAGATGAACTCCGGCGACAGCGCGGTGCCGACGATGCGCAGCTGGCGCTGGCGCCCGTTCACCAGCACGCCCACGGTGTCGCCGAATTTCAACTGGCGCACCTGCGCGAAGGCCTCGGACACCAGCGCGGGAATGGCATCGTCCCGCGCCGCGCCGCCCTCGGCCTGCAGCGGCTGCCCGGCGCTGACGGTGACGCGGTTCAGGCGCTGCGGCGCGCGCAGGTCCAGCCCGATGAGCTGGCCGATCACGGGATCGGGCGAGCCGGGAATGGTCACGCGCACCATGGCCTCGACGCCGGTCTGCACCTCGGCCACGCCGGGCAGCGCGCGCAGGCTCTCCTGCAGCCCTTCGGGCGCGCGCTTGAGGCCGGCGAACACGTCGGCGAAGCGCCCTTCGGCGTAGTAGCCGTCGCGGGCCCAGGCCAGCGAGTCCACCGCCGACAGGCTGGTGAGGAAGCCTCCCACGCCGCTGGCCACCACCAGCGCGATGGTCAGCGCCTGCGACCACATCAGCCGCAGGTCGCGCAGGAGCTTCACGTCGAGCGCCTTCATGCCGCGCCCCGCTCACCAGACCAGTGCCGAGGCCGGCAGCTTGCGCGTGTTCACCTCCACGCGCTGCAGCCGTCCGTCGCCCATGTGCAGCACGCGGTCGGCCATGGCGGCGATGGCGGCGTTGTGCGTGATGACGATGGTGGTGGTGCCGGTGTCGCGGTGCACGCCGCCGATGACCTCCAGCACCAGCTTGCCGGTGTGCACGTCCAGCGCGCCGGTGGGCTCGTCGCACAGCAGCACCTCGGGACGCTTGGCGATGGCGCGCGCGATGGCCACGCGCTGCTGCTCGCCGCCGGAGAGCTGCGCCGGGAAGTGGTCGCGCCGCGGCGTCAGGCCCACGCGGTCCACCGCCTCGTCCACGGACATGGGCCGCTCGGCGATGTCGGTCACCAGCGCCACGTTCTCGCGCACCGTGAGGCTGGGGATGAGGTTGTAGAACTGGAACACGAAGCCCACGTGGCGGCGCCGGTACTCGGTGAGCGTGGCTTCGTCGGCGCGCGCCAGGTCCAGGTCGCCGAAGCGCAGTTCGCCGGCGCTGGGCACGTCCAGCCCGCCCAGGATGTTGAGCAGCGTGGACTTGCCGCTGCCCGAGGGGCCCAGCAGCACGATGAACTCGCCGCGGCGGACGTCCAGGTCCACATCCCGCAGCGCGCGCACCTCGGCGGCGCCGCTGCCGTAGGTCTTGCTCAGGCCGCGCGCGTGGAACAGCGGCGCTTCGGCCGCCGTGGCTGCGGGGATCGCGGCAGCGGCAGGGGCCGTTCCCGGCGGCCCGGACGTGAAGGCGGTGGCAGGCACGAACGCATCTTTGCCCCTGGATTCACGGCGCGGCTTGACGCGGCTCAAGCGACAGGCAGACCCGTGTCAGCTTCAGTGCTGTCCCAGCAAACCCAGCGCGCTATCGCATCCTGTGGGCCAAGACGCTTCGCACCGCGCCTCATCATCCCCGCGCAGGCGCACTGGGCATCGGCCCCGCGGCGCCTCAGGAGAAGGCGCGCCGCCAGCCTCCGAGCAGCCCCGCGACCACCAGCGCCAGGACATACAGCGCATCCGGTTCGGGGGCCGCGCCTTGCGGCGCCGCCTCGGCCGCGCTCGGGGCGGGGTTCGGTGCCTGGGACAGGCTCGGCGGCGGCAGGTCCGCGGGGGCCTGGATCGCGATGCGCGGCGCCGTGGCCGCGGCGGCCGGCGTGTCCGCCAGGCCCGGCGCGGGCAGCGCCAGCGCGCCCGCGGCGATCGCCAGCACGGGCAGGAGTCGGACCGGCAGCCTCCAGGGCCTGCGTGCGTTCATGCGACACCTCCAGGGTCGAGTCGCATGCGGCCTCCCCGACGCATGCCTGTACGGAAGGGCCGGCCCCGGGTCGTGGCCCGGCAGGGCTCGGCTTCCGCATGCACAGCATCGGCGCGGCCACGCGGCGCCGCCGTGACGCAGGTCAACGTCCGCGCATGCGGCCTTCAAACAGGGGCTTCACTCGGTGCTCGGTTGCCGGCGCAACCGGCATCGCACCGCCTGACCCCGCTCAAGATCCCGGCTTCGGGGCGACGCTCACAATGGCTCGCGCTTGAAGAGGAGGTGTCTCCATGAAAGCCATGGTGTTGCAGCGGCCCGGCACGCCGCTGGTGCTGCAGGAGCGTGCCGACCCGGTGCCGGGCCCGGGCGAGGTGCGGCTGCGGGTGCTGGCCTGCGCGGTGTGCCGCACCGACCTGCACGTGGTCGATGGCGAGCTGCCCGGCACACGGCTGCCCGTCGTACCGGGCCACGAGATCGTGGGCGAGGTCGAGGCGCTGGGGCCCGGCGTGGACGCGCTGCGCGCCGGGGACCGCGTGGGCGTGCCGTGGCTGGGCCACGCCTGCGGCCATTGCGACTACTGCGCGCACGGCCACGAGAACCTGTGCGACGCGCCGGGCTTCACCGGCCACACCCGCGACGGCGGCTTCGCCACGCACGTGGTCGCCGAGGCCGCGTTCTGCCTGCCGCTGCGCTCCCAGGCGGCCGACGCGGTGCACCTGGCGCCGCTGCTGTGCGCCGGGCTCATCGGCTGGCGCTGCCTGCGCGCGGCCGGCGACGAGGCCCGGGCGCTGGGGCTGTACGGCTTCGGCGCGGCGGCGCACCTGATCGCGCAGGTGGCGTTGCGCCAGGGGCGCGAGGTGTACGCCTTCACGCGCGCGGGCGACACGGCGGCGCAGGACTTCGCGCGGCGGCTGGGCGTGACCTGGGCCGGCGCCTCCGAGGAGCCGCCGCCGCGCCTGCTGGACGCGGCGATCCTGTTCGCCCCCGTGGGCGCCCTGGTGCCGCTGGCGCTGCGGGCACTGCGCAAGGGTGGGCGCGTGGTGTGCGGCGGCATCCACATGAGCGACATCCCGGCCTTCGCCTACCGGCTGCTGTGGGAGGAGCGGCAGGTGGTGTCGGTGGCCAACCTCACGCGGCGCGACGGCCTGGAGTTCCTGGATCTGGTGGCCGCCCGGCCGCTGGAAGTGCAGGCCAGCGTCTACCCGCTGGAGCAGGCCAACCAGGCGCTGGACGACCTGCGCCGCGGCCGGCTGCAGGGCGCGGCGGTGCTGGTGCCTTGAGGGCGCGCTGCCGAGCGGGAAAACACGGCCGGCAGCACGCCCGCCCCCGGCGAGGAGACGAGCCCACCCTCATTCACGGGTTGACACAAAATGAGCGCCTCGGCGCTGTTCTGGCCGGCCAGCGCTACCGCGGGGGCGCGGGCCGCCTCCCGGGTGCCGTGTCAACGACGGACGATTGGGGGCTTCTTGCAACATTCCGAACCGGCTTTCAGGTTGCCGCGCGCCGGTGGACTGCCGTTTCCGCGTGCGATCCGCATCGCGCTGGGGCTGCTGCTGGCGGTGGCGGTGGTGGCGCTGTGGTTCCAGAACGTTGCGCGCGAAGCCGTGCGCGGGCGTGCCCTCACGCACCAGGTGCGGCTGGAGCTGGCCGAGCTGCGCAACGACGTGCTGGAGCTCTCGCGCGCGGTGCGCGGCTACGTGGCCACCGGGCGCGAGGACTGGCTGGAGCCCGGGCGCGAGGCTCAGCGCCAGGCGCCGCGGCGGCTGCAGCGGCTGCGGCAGCTCAGCGAGCACGACCCGGTGCAGCTGCAACGGCTCACGGCGCTGGGGCGGCACCTGCAGGCGCTGATCGAGCTGGACGAGGCGGTGCTGCACGCGGCCGTGGTGCAGGGCCTGCCGGCCGCGCGCGAGCGCATCGCCGCGAGCACGGGCCCGGCGGAGCTGGCGGCGATGTCGGACCTGTTCGATGCGCTGGACGCACAGGAGCTCCGGCTGCTGGGCGAGCGCGACGTGGCGGTGCAGCGCAACACCGACCTGACCGTCGCCGTGACGGCGCTGGGCAGCCTGCTGTCGCTGGCGCTGGTGGCCTGGGCGGGCTGGGGCCAGCAGCGCAGCCTGTGCCGGCTGGGCGACACCGTGCGGGCGCTGGAGCAGGCCCAGGCATCGCTGAGCCAGGCCAACACCCGGCTGCAGGCGCAGGCCGAGCAGGCGGCCGAGCTCAACGCGGCGCTGTGGCGCTCCATCGGCGACGGCGTGGTGCGGCCCTTGGCGCCGCCGTCGCCGCAGCGCCTGGACGCGCCCGAGCGGCTGGAGGCGCTGCGGCGCACACAGCTGATGGACACGCCGCCGGAGGAGGACTTCGACCGCTTCACGCGGCTGGCGGCGCTGACGCTGCAGGTGCCGCTGTGCCTGATCAGCCTGGTGGACGATCGGCGCCAGTTCTTCAAGAGCGCCTTCGGGCTGCCCGAAGCGCTGGCGGGCAAGCGCGAGCTGCCGGTGCAGGAGTCGTTCTGCCAGTTCGTCGTCACCTCCGGCGAGGCGCTGGTGGTGGAGGACGCGCGCCGCGCGCCGCCGCCGCGCTACGCCCTGCCGGTGCCCGAGGGCGTCGTGGCCTACCTGGGCGTGCCGCTGGCCACGCCCGATGGCCACGTGCTGGGCAGCTTCTGCGTCGTGGACAACAAGCCGCGGCAGTGGACGGCGCTGGAGCGCAGCTCGCTGGAGCGCATCGCGCAGTCGGTGCTGGCGGCCATCGCGGTGCGCATGCAGCTGCGCGCGCTGGAGCGCCGCGTGGCCGAGCGCACGGCCGAGGTGCAGCTGCTGGCCGGCGCGATCAAGCACTCGCTCAACGGCGTGAGCATCGTGGACAGGCGGGGCTACATCGCCTATGCCAACGACGCCTACGCCCTGCAGTTCGGCTATGAGCGGCCGGAGGAGGTGGTGGGCGAGCCCGTGGAGCTGCATTGCACGCAGCCCGAACAGGCGCAGCGCGTTTACGAAGAACTGCACGCCTGGGGCGCCTGCCGCACCGAGCTCACGGCGCGGCGGCGCGATGGCAGCCCCTTCGAGGTGCTGGTGGACGCGTACCTGGCGCGCGACGAGGGCGGGCATGAGGTCTACGTCGGCACCACCATGGACATCACCGAGCGCAAGCGCGCCGAGCAGGCGCTGCGCCTGGGCGAGGAGCGGCTGCGCCTGGCGCTGGAGGCGGCGCACATGGGCGCCTACGACCACGACCCGGCCACCGGCGAGGTGCAGCGCATCGGCACGCTGTACACGTCCCTGGGGCTGGCGCCGCGCGGCCGCGGCGAGGAGACCATCGAGCGCGTGCACCCCGAGGACCGCGCGATGCTGCTGTCGCGCATGGCCGGGGTGAGCCCGGCGCAGCCGGGCTACACGGCGGAGTACCGGATTCACACGGCCGCGGGGCACTGGGCCTGGATCGCCGACCATGCGCAAGCCAGCTTCTCCGACGCCGGGGAGCTGCTGCGCCAGATCGGCATCAACATGGACATCACGGCCCGGCGCGAGGCCGAGGCCGTGCTCAAGGCGGCGCTGGCGGAGAAGGAGGTGCTGCTGCAGGAGGTGCACCACCGGGTGAAGAACAACCTGCAGGTGGTCTCCAGCCTGCTGCAGCTGCAGCGCCGCCAGTTGCGGGACCCGGCCATCGAGGCCGTGTTCAGCGAGACCGAGCACCGGGTGCGCGCCATGGCGCTGGTGCACCAGCGGCTGTACCAGCAGTCCACGCTGTCGGCGCTGAACTTCGCCGACTACCTGCGCACGCTGGCGGACCAGCTCATCCGCTCCTTCGGCGCAGAGCGCCGGGTGCGCCCGGCCTTCGAGCTGCAGCCGCTGTCGCTGCCGGTGAACACGGCCATCCCGCTGGGGCTGATCGTCACCGAGCTGATCACCAACACGCTCAAGTACGCCTACGGTCCGGGCGGCGAAGGGGTGCTGGGCCTGGTGCTGCGGCCGCAGGAGGCCGAGCCGGCCGCGCCGCGCGGCGTGGTGCTGGAGGTGCACGACAGCGGCCCCGGCCTGCCGCCGGGCTTCGATCCCGCCGTCGCCACCAGCCTGGGCATGCGGCTGGTGACGCTGCTGTCGCGCCAGCTGGACTCACTGGTGGAGATCGGCCCCGGGCCGGGCACGCACTGGCGGGTGACGGTGCCGCTGGAGGCGCCGGGCAGCGCCGTGGCCGACACCGGCGCGGCGCCGGCGACCGTGGCGGCGTGAGCGGCGGCGCCAGCTTGGCGCCGCCGATGCGGTGCTCGGCGAAGGCAAGGCGCAGCCTGCGCGCCTGGAAGTCAAGGTTGGCGCAGCCGTTGCAGGCGCACCTGCAGCGCGGCGGCGTTGAGGGCGCCGAGGTGCGCGTCCACGCGGCGGCCCCGGGCATCGAAGAAAAGCGTGAAGGTTCGGCGGCTCAGGCGTTGAGCGCCGGCCAGCTTGCCACGCGACGCGGCGCGCCCATGCGGCGCCCCGGCATCACGCCTTGTCCTCGCCGATGAGCAGCCGCGTGTCGCTGAGGTAGCGGTGTGGCGGGATCTCCAGGTTGGTCGGCGCGGGCTTGTTCTTGAACACGCGGCCGGCGCCATCGAAGGTGGAGCCGTGGCAGGGACAGAAATAGCCGCCCGCCCAGTCCGCGGGCAGGCTCGGGTTGGCGCTGTGGGCCGGCACCGCGCTGGGCGAGCAGCCCAGGTGCGTGCAGATGCCCACGGCCACGAACACCTCCGGGCGCAGCGAGCGGCTGCCGTTGCGGGCGTAATCGGGCTGCTGGTCCCGGGCCGAGGCCGGGTCGGCCAGCGCGTCGGTGTTGCGCTGCAGCGCCGCGATCATCTCCGGCGTGCGCCGCACCACCCACACCGGCTTGCCGCGCCACTCCACGGTCTTCATGCCGCCGGGCGGGATGTCGCCGATGTCCACCTCCACGGCCGCGCCCATCGCCTTGGCGCGCTCGCTGGGCGCGAAGGTGGAGGCGAAGGGCACGGCGGTGGCCGCCGCGGCCACGCCGCCGGCGCCCGCGGTGGCGATGAGCCACTGGCGGCGCAGAGGGTCCGGCGTGGTTGCGCCGTCAAGGGTCAGATGCGTCATGGTCGTTCCTCAAAGGGTTGGCGCGCACTCCCCGGCCCGTCACGGCGGCAGGGCTGTGGCGCCACGCGGCAAGTACCGCGGGTCACGACCTGTCTTATCAAGATGCGGGCCAGGCGCCGGCAGCGCCGGCCCGCCCGGCCGCCCAGGCCACGACGTCCTCCTGCCGGCACGGACGCGCCGCGTGCAGGCTGCCACGCCTGCCAAACGTGGCAGCAGCCGGGTGGCGCGGCGGCAGTGCGCGGCCCGACGCGGGACGGCGGGCTTCAGGCCGACGCAACCCGCTTGCGCCACTGGTAGCGCGGGCTGTAGCGGCCGGGCACCGGCGGCGGCAGCGGCAGCGTCCAGGGCCGCGCGCCGACGAGGTGGCGGTCCAGCATCCAGTGGATGAGCCGGCGCTGCAGCGGGCCCACCACGCGCTGGCTGCCGGCCAGCCAGGCCATGAAGGCCGCGGGCGCGGGCGCCACGCCAAAGCGCGGCAGCCAGCTCAGCAGCGCGGCCAGGCAGCCGCGCACCATGCCGTCGTCGTCCTCCAGCCAGCCGCGCAGCGCGTCCCACTCCAGCGTCGCGCCGTGATGGCGCAGCAGGAACACCGCGTCGAAGGCCGAGGGCAGGAAGCTGGGATCGACCTTGAGCTCGGTGAGGTCGTTGAACCAGGCCGCGGCGATGTAGGGCAGCTGCAGCGCCGGCGGCAGTCGCCGCACACCGCGGCCCTGGAAGCTCGACGCCACCGTGCGCGCGAGCACCTCTTGCGGCGCGAACAGCCGTCCCACGCTGAAAGGCGAGTCCTCGGGGAAGAGCGCCTTGTGCAGCTCCACCACCGTGCCGTGGCGGCAATGGCGCAGCGGCGCGTCATGGTGCAGCCCGGGGCGCACGGGGAACTCCATGCGCTCGTGGCCGCCGTCCGGGGCGGTGAGTGCGGACTCAACCTGATCGAGCAAATGCCGCGGCAGCAGCACGTCGATGTCCGACATCGGCCGCAGGTGCGGCGCGGGCCAGAGCTGCTCGCTGACGGAGATGCCCTTGAGCAGCGTCAGCTCCACGCCCAGGCCGGCGCAGGTGTCGATCAGCTCCGCCGCCGATTGCACCAGCGCCGACTGCCGCACCCGCGCCGTCAGCTCCGCGGCCAGCAGTTCCTCGCGCCAGTGCGCGGGCACGCCCTCGGGCTGCGCCCGCAGGGCGTGGTGCAGCAGCGGACCGAGCCCGCCGTGCATCAGCCAGCGGAACTGCCTCTCCCGCACCGCTTCGGGCTGGCTCGCAAGATCCGCCGCGTCCAGGCGCAGCGGCGCTCCGGTGGCCGCGTGGGCCAGCAACAGGCCGGTCAGCGTGGACCGCATGCGATACACATTTTGTAGCTAGTCACACACACTTTCGGGGGCCTCCCTCGGGGCGATTGCAACGCGTCGGATATGAATATTCGCAACAGTTTCGCTGTTGGGACTCGCGATGCCCAAGCACCAGGGCGCGCGGCGCAAGGAAGGGAGGGCGAGATGCAGACAACCGACCCCACATCCGTGGGAATGATCGTCCGTGAAGTGGATGGCGAGTTGCTGATCCTGGACACGGCTTCCAACCACATCCACCAACTCAATGAGACCGCCAGCATCGTCTGGCGCATGCGCCGCGACGGCGCAACGCCGCAAGCCATTGCGGCGATCCTGGCCGCGGACTTCGCGGTCGATGAAGTCCAGGCGCTTGCCGACGTGCACACCACGCTGCAGCGCCTGGAATCCCTGAACCTGCTGGACGAGTGTGAGAGCACGCCCACGCAGCCCCTGGCGTGAAAGGAGACAAACCCATGGCAGTACCCGACCGCTCTAGGCGGGATTTCGTCAAGCGCGGCGCCTACGTCGCGCCGGCCATCCTGACCCTGGCCGCCGCGCCGGCCTTCGCCAAGCCCGGCTCCATCAAGCCCGCCCCTCCAGGCAAGCCCGAGAAACCCGGTAAGCCGGACAACCCAGGCAAGCCGGGCAAGGGCGGGCACTGACGCCACCGCCACCGTCGTGACCGGGCCCTCCGGCGCCGGTCTTTCCTTTTCCCAGGCGCCCGCCGTGCGACACGGCCCCTGCCAACGCACCGGGCGCCTTCCCCACGAACCACCGCACACGCCGGCACACCGCGAACACCGGGCGACGGCGTGGCGCGTGATCCGGCCCCTGAAGCCGCCACGGAGCGACGCCTGTGCCGAGCCCTCATCCGAACTCGTTCCGCCCCGCGCGCGGGGAGCCGCCTCCCGCACTGACCTTCCAGCTTCTGGGGCAGACCGTGCGCATCGCCTATGCCGATCCCACCGTCGCGCGCATCGTGACGGGCAACTTCGCCGCCATGCCCGCAGCGCCGGACAACGCCGCCCCCGACCTGGCCTACGCAGCGGCGCGCCATCCGGGGCATGACGCCTACCTCCTGCACCGCCAGGGCCGCACGCCCATCGCGGCCGACGACCCGTGCGAACTGCTGTTCCACCTGGAGAAGGACCTCATCGTGACGCTGCAGACCCGCCGCCCGGATCTGCTGCACCTGCATGCCGCGGCGCTGGCGTGGGAAGGACGGGCCTGGCTGCTGATCGGCGACTCCGGCGCCGGCAAATCCACCACCACCTGGGGCCTGCTGCACCACGGCCTGCGCTATCTCAGCGACGAGCTCAGCCCGGTGGACCTGGAGTCGCTGGCGGTGCATCCCTATCCGCATGCGCTGTGCCTCAAGCGCCGCCCGCCGGGCCCCTATGCCTTTCCCGAGGACCAGGTACTGGACTTGGGCCGCACGCTGCACGTGCCGGTGGCGGCCCTGCCCGCGGACGCGGCGCACGCCCCCTGCCCCCTGGCCGGGCTGATCTTCGTGCGGCACGACCCGCTGCTGCACAAGCCGGTGCTGCGCCCGCTGCAGGCGGCCGAAGCCGGGGCGCGGCTGTACGTGACCACGCTCAACGCGCTGGCGCATTCCGGCCACGGGCTCGACGCCGTGGCCTGCCTGGCGCAGCGCCTGCCCTCCTGGTCGCTGGCCAGCGCCGGGCTGGCCGACAGCTGCGAGCTCGTGCAGGGCCTGATGCGCGAGCGCCGCCGGGCCTGAGGGCGCGACGCCCGCCACGGCCGGCACCCGCCACTACGCGGGCGGCAGCGCCGCCACCCGGGCCAGGAACTCGTCGCGGCTGGCACCGGCAAACCACGGGTGCGTGCGCCGCTGCTCATGCACCTGGCTCACGGCACGCGACGCGCGCACGTGGCCGCAGAACAGCAGCGTCTCCGCCGGCAGCGTGAACACCTCGCGCGTGACGCTGTCCCACAGGGCTTCGGGCACGGCCGGCCGCGGCTGGAAGGGACAGGCATCCACCGCCAGCAGGCCGCCGCAGAACAGGCGGTCGCGCCACAGGAAGCTCAGGCAATGCGCCGTGTGGCCCGGCGTCGCCAGGGTGCGCACCGCCTCGCCGCCAAAGGTGACGCTGCCGTCTGGCAGCGGCCGTCCCTGCACCCGCGGCGCGGCCAGCGTGTCGAGCGCCAGGCGCTCCGCTTCGGGCAGCGCGGCATCGTGCTCGTGCGTGCGCAGCAGCCAGCGCAGCCGCAGCCGGTGCTCCGCCAGCATCGCGCGCAGCACCGCCACGTCGGCGCCGCGCGGATCCACGAGCACCGCCTCGCGGGCATCCAGGTCGGCCAGCAGGTAGCTCATCGCCCCGCTGGCCTCGTCATGCAGCAAACGGAAGTACATGGAGGAGTCCATGCCGCTCGGCCAACCGCGTTGCGGCGGCGGCGTTCAGGCATCGCTGGTGATGCGCCCGGGCTATCAAGAAGCAGGCCAAGGCGGCTCCGTAGCAAAACTCCTTGCGGCACGCCCACTTGGCACACCGGTCCGGCAAGGGCCGGCACCAGGCTGCCAGCCTGGGCTGCCAACGCTGGCAGTAGACTGCAGCGCGCTGCGCTGGCGCCCGAAACCGGTCCGGCGCCCCGACTGACTTTCAGGCTGCCCATGTCCAGCGTCCTGCCGGAGCTCGTCTCCTTTCTCGAAAGCCTGTCCGAGCCGCACATCGTGTTCGACCGGCAGTACCGCATCGTGGCGGCCAACGCGGCCTACCGGCGCCAGTTCAGCCCGGCCGGGTCCGTGATCGGACGCACCTGCTACGACGTGTCGCACCACTTCGACCGGCCCTGCGACCAGGCCGGCGAGAGCTGCCCGCTGGCGCGCTCGCGCCAGAGCGGCCAGCGCGAGCGCGTGCTGCACCTGCATCACACGCCGCAGGGCGAGGCCTACGTGAACATCGAACTCACGCCGGTGCTCGACGCCTCGGCCGAGGTCGCCTTCTACGTCGAGAAGATGGAGCCGCTGCGCGTGGCCGAGGGCACGCCGTCGGCCAAGGGCATGATCGGCCGCGCCCCGGCCTTCCAGGAGATGCTGGCGCTGGTGGCGCGCGTGGGCCCGTCGCAGGCCAGCGTGCTGCTGCTGGGCGAGTCCGGCACCGGCAAGGAGCTCGTGGCGCGCGCGCTGCACGAGGTCAGCCTGCGCGCCACGCGGCCGCTGGTGGTGGTGGACTGCGCCAGCCTGCCGGAGACGCTGTTCGAGAGCGAGCTCTTCGGCCACGAGCGCGGCGCCTTCACCGGCGCGCATGCCAGCAAGCCCGGCCTGGTGGAAGCCGCCAGCGGCGGCACGCTGTTCCTGGACGAGGTGGGCGACATCCCGTTGCTGATGCAAGTCAAACTGCTGCGGCTGCTGGAGAACGGCACCTACCGCCGCGTGGGCAGCACCGAGCTGCGCCGCGCCGACGTGCGCGTGGTCTCGGCCACGCACCGCGACCTGGACGCGATGGTGGCCGACGGCCGCTTCCGCGAAGACCTGTACTACCGGCTCAGCACCTTCCCGATCCGGCTGCCGGCGCTGCGCGAGCGGCGCGAGGACATCCCGCTGCTGGCGAAGTCGCTGCTGGAGCGGGTGGCGCCGCGCAAGCTAACGCTCTCGCGCGAAGCCCTGGCACGGCTGGCGGCCCACGACTTCCCCGGCAACGTGCGCGAGCTGCGCAACGTGCTGGAGCGCGCGGCGCTGCTCACCGACGGCAACGCCATCGAGGCGGCGCAGATCGAGCAGGCGCTGGCGGTGGGCCGGCGCCAGGCCGCGCCGCCCGCGCGCGTGCAGCCCCCGACCGAGACGCGGGCGCTGTCCGGGCGCGGCAGCCAGC
>NZ_CALAOH010000173.1 GCF_937926365.1 uncultured Azohydromonas sp.
AGCAGTTCCTGAAGTCGATCAAGCGCACGGGCTTCGGCCCGAACCTGTTCGACGAATGGCGCTACCTCGACCACGGCGAGCCGGGCCAGGACCCGGCCGAGCGCAAGCCCAACCCCGATTTCGTGCTCAACCAGCCGCGCTACGCCGGCGCGTCGATCCTGCTGGCGCGTCGCAACTTCGGCTGCGGCTCCAGCCGCGAGCACGCGCCCTGGGCGCTGGAGCAGTTCGGCTTCCGCGCGCTGATCGCGCCGAGCTTCGCCGACATCTTCTTCAACAACTGCTTCAAGAACGGGCTGCTGCCGGTGGTGCTGCCGGAGCACGAGGTGGACAAGCTGTTCGACGACGTGGCGGCGTTCCCGGGCTTTCAGCTCACCATCGACCTGCCGCGCCAGCGCGTGGTGCGCCCCGACGGCACCGAGCTCGAATTCGACGTGCAGCCCTTCCGCAAGTACTGCCTGGTCAACGGCTTCGACGACATCGGCCTGACGCTGCGCCACGCCGAGAAGATCGCCCGCTTCGAGGGCGAGCGCCTGGCCCGCATGCCCTGGCTGGGCAACGCCGGCCGCTGATCACGAATCCCCATCTGGAGAAGAGAACATGAAGATTGCAGTGCTGCCGGGCGACGGCATCGGCACCGAGATCGTGGCCGAGGCCGTGAAGGTCCTCAATGTGCTGGAGCTGCCGCTGGAGCTGGAAGAGGCGGTGGTGGGCGGCGCGGCCTACGAGGCCAAGGGCCATCCGCTGCCGGACTCGACGCTGCAGCTGGCCAAGGACGCCGACGCGGTGCTCTTCGGCGCCGTGGGCGACTGGAAGTTCGACAAGCTGGAGCGCGCGCTGCGCCCCGAGCAGGCGATCCTGGGCCTGCGCAAGCACCTGGGCTTGTTCGCCAACCTGCGCCCGGCGCTGTGCTACGAGCAGCTCACGCACGCATCGAGCCTCAAGCCCGAGCTGGTGGCGGGGCTGGACATCCTGATCATTCGCGAGCTCACCGGCGACATCTACTTCGGCCAGCCGCGCGGCCGCCGCACGGCCGTGGACGGCCACTTCCCCGGCGCCGAGGAAGCCTTCGACACCATGCGCTACTCGCGCCCGGAGATCGAGCGCATCGCGCACGTGGCCTTCCAGGCCGCGCGCCGGCGTGGCAAGAAAGTCACCAGCGTGGACAAGGCCAACGTGCTGGAAACCTTCCAGTTCTGGAAGGACATCGTGACCGAGGTGCATGCCCAGTATCCCGACGTGGAGCTGGAGCACATGTACGTGGACAACGCCGCGATGCAGCTGGTCAAGGCGCCCAAGAAGTTCGACGTGGTCGTCACCGGCAACATGTTCGGCGACATCCTCTCCGACGAGGCGGCGATGCTCACCGGTTCCATCGGCATGCTGCCGTCGGCCTCGCTGGACGCGAACAACAAGGGGCTTTACGAGCCCAGCCATGGCAGCGCGCCGGACATTGCCGGTAAGGGTGTTGCAAACCCCCTGGCTACAATCCTGTCCGCAGCCATGATGCTCCGTTACACCCTTGCCCAACCCGAAGCCGCCGACCGCATCGAATCGGCGGTGCGCGCCGTGCTGGCCGCGGGTCTGCGCACGCCCGACATCTACAGCGAAGGCACCCGCAAGGTGGGCACGCGCGAGATGGGCGACGCCGTGGTGGCGGCCATCACCGGCAAAACGATTACGGGCTGATTCAGCTCCGGTTCGTCTCGCCCATCCCCTGGACCCCGGCGAACGAGCCGGGAAAGCTGGGGTCCGGGAAGCAGTAATTTCAAAGGATTGACGATGGCACTCGTGGGATTGGTGGGCTGGCGCGGCATGGTCGGCTCGGTGCTGATGGAGCGCATGCGCGCCGAAGGCGACTTCGAGCTGATCGAGCCGCTGTTCTTCTCCACGTCCAACGCCGGCGGCAACGCCCCGGCCATGGCGAAGAACGAAACCAAGCTGCAGAACGCGTTCGACATCGACGCGCTCAAGCGTTGCGACATCATCCTCACCGCCCAGGGCGGCGACTACACCAGCGAGGTCTATCCCAAGCTGCGCGCCGCGGGCTGGAACGGCCACTGGATCGATGCGGCCTCGACGCTGCGCATGAAGGACGACGCCGTCATCGTGCTGGACCCGGTGAACCTGCCCGTGATCAAGGACGCGCTGGCCAAGGGCGGGCGCAACTGGGTCGGCGGCAACTGCACCGTGAGCTGCATGCTCATGGGCGTGGGCGCGCTGTACAAGGCCGGCCTGGTCGAGTGGATGAGCACCCAGACCTACCAGGCCGCTTCCGGCGGCGGCGCGCAGCACATGCGCGAGCTGCTGACGCAGTTCGGCACGCTCAACCATGAAGTGCGCGACCTGCTGGCCGACCCGACCAGCGCGATCCTGGAGATCGACCGCCGCGTCATCGAGAAGCAGCGCACGCTGGAAGACGCCGAGAAGGCCAATTTCGGCGTGCCGCTGGGCGGCTCGCTGATCCCCTGGATCGACAAGGATCTCGGCAATGGCATGTCGCGCGAGGAGTGGAAGGGCATGGCCGAGACCAACAAGATCCTCGGCCAGGGCGAGGGCTTCAACAGTCCCGCGGTGCCCGTGGACGGGTTCTGTGTCCGCATCGGTGCCATGCGCTGCCACAGCCAGGCGCTGACCTTCAAGCTCAAGAAGGACGTGCCGCTGGCCGACATCGAGGCCATGATCGCCGCCGACAACCAGTGGGTGAAGGTGGTGCCCAACAACCGCGAGGCCACCATCCGCGACCTCACGCCGGTGGCCGTGACGGGCACGCTGACCATCCCGGTGGGCCGGCTGCGCAAGCTGGCGATGGGCCCGGAGTACCTGGGTGCCTTCACCATCGGCGACCAGCTGCTGTGGGGCGCGGCCGAGCCGCTGCGCCGCATGCTGCGCCTGCTGATCGAGAATCGATAAAAAGCAAACAAGCTAGCGCGCCGGCCGCGCCGCGCTGTATTCCTTGCGGACCTTGGCGCGCTGCGGGCGGCAGCTACGGCGCCGCCTTGGCTATGTAAGGGGAGAGGCCTTGAGGATCAGCTCGAAGAAAGCGACCCGTGCGGCGCTGCGGCATTCGGCCGTGGCCGCGCTCGGCTTGGCGGTCTGCGGCAGTGCCTGGGCGCTGAGCTTGGGACGTATCGTGCTGCACTCGGGACTTGGCGAGCCGCTGCGCGCGGAGGTGGAGATCGGCGCCATCAGTCCCGAGGAGGCGGACAGCCTGTCCGCCGCCATCGCGCCGGCCGAGGCCTACCGCCGCTCCGGCGTGAGCCTCAGTCCCTCACTGGCCGAGGCGCGGGTCAGCCTGGTGCAGCGCTCCGACGGGCGGCAGGTACTGCGCATCAGCAGCCTGCAGCCGGTGCAGGACGAGTTCCTCGACCTGATCCTGGAAATCAACTGGGCCAGCGGCGCGCTCACGCGCGAGTACACGCTGCTGTTCGAGGCGCCCAAGACCGTGGCGCAGGAGCCGGCGCCCGCGGCGGCGGCGCCGCTGCTGGGCGCCGCGCCCACGCCCTCGCTGCCGGCTGTGCCGGGCACGCCGGCCAAGGCAGTGGCACCGGAGCCGGTGCCTGCGCCCCGGACGCCCGCCGTGGCCAAGGCGCCTTCCGATCGCTACACCGTGCACCGGGGCGACACCCTCTCCGGCGTGGCGGCGCGCATGGCGCGCCCGGGCGTGTCGTTGGACCAGATGCTGGTGGCGCTGTACCGCAGCAATCCGCATGCGTTCATCAACAAGAACATGAACCTGCTGCGCGCCGATGCCGTGCTGCGTCTGCCCAGCTCGCAGGAAGCGGCGCAGGTGGCGCGCACCGAGGCGCGCCAGATCGTGCGCATGCAGAGCGCCGATTTCGAGGCCTACCGCGAGCGGCTGGCCGGCAGGGCGCCGGCGGCCCGGATGGAGGAGTCGGCGCGGCGCTCCAGCGGCGCCGTGGAGGCGGCGGTCGAGGACCGGCAGACCGCGCCCATCGCGCCGGACCGGCTGCGGCTGTCGCGCGCACCGAACTCGTCCTCGGAAGCGGCCCTGTCGCGTGAGGCCGAGCGCCGCGATCAGGCGCAGCGCGTGGCCGAGCTCTCGCGCAACGTGGAAGAGCTGCGGCGGCTGGCCGCGAATTCGTCCAATGCGGCGGCGGCAGCAGCAACCGAGGCGGCGTCCGCGGTCAACGCACTGGGCTTGCCGGTGCCGGGTGCCCCGGCCGCCTCGGCGCCCACGGTGCCGTCCATGTCCGCGTCCGACGCCGCCATGTCCATCGTGCCGGATCTGGCGGCATCCGCCGCGGCAGCGGCCGCATCCGAGCCGGGCGCAATGGACGCGGCCTCGGCCGTGGACGAGGCCGCTGCGGCAGCGGCGGCGCTGGCTGCCGCCTCCGCGGCTTCGGCCGTGGAACTGCCACCGACGCCGGCGCAGCCGGAGGCCGCGAACGGCCTGTCGTCGCTGGCGCGCAACTGGTGGATGGGCCTGGCTGGCGTGCTGGGCGCGCTGGTAGTGGGTGGCGCGGGCGTGATGCTGCTGCGCAAGCGCAGGAAGGCGGTCGCGGAAACCTCGTTCCTGGAGAGCCGGCTGCAGCCCGATTCCTTCTTTGGCAGCCACAGCGCCCAGCCCGCGGGCACGCGCGACTCGGCCCAGCCGGCCGCGTCCGAGCAGTACTCGCTGAGCCAGCTCGATGCCATCGGCGACGTCGACCCGGTGGCCGAGGCCGATGTGTACCTGGCCTACGGCCGCGACCTGCAAGCCGAGGAGATCCTCAAGGAGGCGATGCGCAGCAACCCGCAGCGCCTGTCCATCCGCACCAAGCTGCTGGAGGTCTACGCCAAGCGGCAGGACGTCAAGGCCTTCGAGCTGCTGGCGCAGCAGCTGCAGCAGATCACGCAGGGCCAGGGCGAGGACTGGGCCCGGGCGCGCGAGCTGGGACAACAGATCGACCCGGGCAACGCGCTCTACGACGAGGCCGCCGCGGCTGCCAAGCGCGCCCCGGACACGATGTCGCCCTCGACCTGGCCGGAGGACATTGCGGCACCCGCACCCGCACCCGCACCGGCTCCTGCGCCGCCGGCCGAGCGGCTGGACCTCGACCTGGACCAGCTCGCCACCGCGCCGGCGCAGTCACTGGGGCGGACGCAGCCCGTGGTGACAAACCTGGAGCGGCCGGAGTCTTCCCCGGCGCCGGTGCCTGTCGTTGTGCCGGCGGTAGCCGCCGTGGCGGCGACCGCGGCTGCGGTGTCCTCGGCCGCGGCCGAGGGCCGGCCCACGACGGAGTTGCAGCCCGAGGACGACGACACGGTGTCGTTGGACTTCGGGCCGTCCGCGCTGCCGCGCGTACCCGCGCCGGCGGTGCCGTCCGAAGGTGCGCCCGCGCTGCCCTTCGACCTCGACTCGCTGTCGCTGGACTTGGACGAGCCCTCCACGGCCTCGGTGCTCAGCGAGCTCAACCTCTCGGGCTTCGACGAGGAGGAGGCCGACCCGCTGCAGCGCAAGCTGGACCTGGCCGAGGAGTTCCGCCAGATCGGCGAGAACGACGCCGCGCGCGACCTGCTACAGGAGGTCGTGGCCAAAGCCAGCGGCGACGTGAAGACGCGTGCCCAGAGCATGCTTGACAGCCTTGTCTGAACGGCCCGAGGAAGTGCCCGGCACCGCGGTGCCGCCCGCGCTGCGCCGCATCGCGCTGGGCGTGAGCTACCGCGGCGGCCACTACCACGGCTGGCAGAGCCAACCCGATGGGCTGACGGTGCAGGACAAGCTGGAGCAGGCGCTCTCGGCTTTCGCCGCCATGCCGGTGAGCACCGTCTGCGCCGGGCGCACCGATGCCGGCGTGCATGGCATCAACCAGGTCGTGCACCTGGACACGCCGCTGCAGCGCGAGGAGTTCTCGTGGGTGCGCGGCGTCAATCGCTACCTGCCGGGCGATATCGCGGTGCAGTGGTGCCGCCCGGTCGCGCCGGATTTCCACGCCCGCAACAGCGCGCGCGGGCGCCGCTACCGCTACGTGCTGCTGGAGTCGCCGGTGCGCCCGGCGCTGGAGAGCGGGCAGGTGGGCTGGACCTTCCGCCCGCTGGCGTTGGAGCCCATGCGGGAGGCGGCGGCGCAGCTGCTGGGCGAGCACGATTTCAGCGCCTTCCGCGCCGCGGGCTGCCAGGCGCTGTCGCCGGTGAAGACGCTGCGCCACATCGGTATCGAGCGCCGGGGTGCGTACTGGCGCTTCGACTTTGAGGCCAGCGCTTTCCTGCACCACATGGTGCGCAACATCATGGGCTGCCTGGTGGCGGTGGGGCAGGGAACGCGGTCGGCGGCGTGGATGGGCGTGGTGCTCGAATCGCGCCGGCGCGAAATCGCCGCACCGACCTTCGCCCCTGACGGGCTGTACTTCGTGGGCCCGCACTACGATGCGCGCCACGCCATTCCCGACCATGTCCCGGCACTGGACTGGCTGTCCTGACGCCGGGAGCCTTCATCCATGAGTCACCGTACCCGCATCAAGATCTGCGGCCTCACGCGCGAGGCCGACCTGGACGCCGCCGTGGCGGCCGGGGCCGACGCCATCGGCCTCGTGCTCTACGAGCGCAGCCCGCGCTACGTCAATGTGCAGCGCGCGGCCGAGCTGGCACGGCGGCTGCCGCCCTTCGTGCTGCCGGTGTGCCTGTTCGTCAACGCCACGCCGGTGTTCATCGACGAGGTGCTGCAGGCCATCCCGAACGCGCTGCTGCAGTTCCACGGCGACGAGACGCCACAGCAGTGCGCGGCGGCCAACCGGCCATTCCTGCGCGCGGCCAGGGTTTCCCCAGGGGTCGATTTGTTAGACTTCGCCCGGCAGTACCCGCACGCCCAGGGGCTGCTCCTCGACGCGCATGTCGAAGGCTACGGCGGCGGTGGCAAGGTCTTCGATTGGTCCCTCATCCCTCCCGCGCTCCCCGCTCCGGTCGTTTTGTCTGGTGGGTTGAGTGCTGCCAACGTGACCGATGGCGTGCTTCGCGTACGGCCTTGGGCCGTTGACGTGAGCTCCGGTGTGGAAGCGGCCAAGGGCATCAAGGATGCCGCGCTGATGCACCGGTTCTGCGAGGCGGTGCGTGCGGCCGACGCCCAGTTGGCCGCCATCTGAAGCACTGGCTTCGCCTGCCAGCCTGAAATATCCCTCTGATGTTGAACTACGACCAACCCGATGCCTCCGGGCATTTCGGCCCCTATGGCGGTACCTTCGTCGCTGAGACGCTGATCCATGCGCTCGACGAGCTCAAGGCGGCCTGGGACCGTTACAAGGCCGATCCGGAGTTCCTGGCCGAATTCCAGAACGAGCTGGCCCACTTCGTGGGCCGTCCCAGCCCCGTCTACCACGCCGCGCGGCTGTCGCGCGAGATCGGCGGTGCGCAGATCCATCTCAAGCGCGAGGACCTGAACCACACCGGCGCGCACAAGGTGAACAACACCATCGGCCAGGCGCTGCTGGCCAAGCGCATGGGCAAGCCGCGCGTGATCGCCGAGACCGGCGCCGGCCAGCATGGCGTGGCCACCGCCACCATCTGCGCCCGTTACGGGCTGGAGTGCGTGGTGTACATGGGCGCGGAGGACGTCAAGCGCCAGAGCCCGAACGTGTATCGCATGCACCTGCTGGGCGCGAAGGTGGTGCCGGTGGAATCGGGCTCGCGCACCCTGAAGGACGCGCTCAACGAGGCGCTGCGCGACTGGGTGACCAACGTCGAGAACACCTTCTACATCATCGGCACCGTGGCGGGCCCGCACCCGTACCCGGCGATGGTGCGGGACTTTCAGCGCGTCATCGGCGACGAGTGCCTGGTGCAGATGCCGCAGCAGATCGGCCGCCAGCCCGATGCCGTGATCGCCTGCGTGGGCGGCGGCAGCAACGCCATGGGCATCTTCTATCCCTACATCCCGCACGAGGGCACGCGCCTCATCGGCGTGGAAGCGGCGGGGCAGGGCCTGGACAGCGGCAAGCACTCGGCCTCGCTGCAGATGGGCTCGCCGGGCGTGCTGCACGGCAACCGTACGTACCTGCTGCAGGACGCCAACGGCCAGATCACCGAGACGCACTCGGTGTCGGCCGGCCTGGACTACCCCGGCGTCGGCCCAGAGCACGCGTACCTGAAGGACATCGGCCGCGCGGAGTACGTGGGCATTACCGACGACGAGGCACTGGCCGCTTTCCACCGGCTGTGCCGCACGGAGGGGATCATCCCGGCGCTGGAGTCCAGCCACGCGGTGGCCTATGCCATGAAGCTGGCCGCCACGATGCGGCCGGACCAGCACCTGCTGGTCAACCTTTCCGGGCGCGGCGACAAGGACATCGGCACGGTGGCCGACCTCTCCGGCGCGGCCTTCTACTGCCGTCCATCCTGTCAGGGCCAAAAGGTGAAGCAATGAGCAAGGGCTCTGTCCGTATCGCCGCCACCTTCGAGCGGCTCAAGTCGCAGGGCCGCAAGGCGCTGATTCCCTACGTCACCGCGGGCGACCCCTACGCCGACGTGACTCCTGCGCTGATGCGCGCGCTGGCTGACGGCGGCGCCGACGTGATCGAGCTGGGCGTGCCCTTTTCCGACCCGATGGCCGACGGCCCGGTGATCCAGCAGGCGGCCGAGCGCGCACTGGGCAAGGGCATTGGCATGACGCAGGTGCTGGACATCGTGCGTGACTTCCGCCGCAGCGACGACGTCACGCCCGTGGTGCTCATGGGCTACGCCAACCCGGTGGAGCGCTACGGCGTGGAGCGCTTCGTCGCCGATGCCAAGGCCGCGGGTGTGGACGGGGTGCTGATCGTCGATTACCCGCCCGAGGAGTGCGAAGCCTTCGCGGCGCAGTTGCAGGCCGCGGGCATGGACCCGATCTTCCTGCTGGCGCCTACCTCCACTGAGGCGCGCATGGCACATGTGGGGCGCATCGCCAGCGGCTACGTCTACTACGTGTCGCTCAAGGGCGTCACCGGTGCCGGGCACCTGGACACCAGCGCGGTGGCGGCGATGGTGCCGCGCATCCGCGCGCACGTGAGCGTACCCGTAGGCGTGGGTTTTGGTATTCGCGACGCCGCCTCAGCGCGCGCCGTCGGTGAGGTTGCCGACGCCGTCGTCATCGGGTCGCGCTTGGTGCAGCTGCTGCAGGGGCAGCCCAGGGACGAAGTGGTGGCCACGGGCCGCCGATTCATGGCCGAGATTCGCGCCGCCCTCGACGGCGTGGCGCAAGGAGCGCATGCATGAGCTGGCTTGAGAAACTGCTGCCCCCGAAGATCCAGCCGACCGATCCGTCGGAGCGGCGCACCATCCCCGAGGGGCTGTGGATCAAGTGCCCCTCGTGCGAGACGGTGCTTTACAAGACCGACCTGGAGCAGAACGTCAACGTCTGCCCCAAGTGCGACCACCACCACCGCATCGGCGCGCGCGCCCGGCTGGACGCGTTCCTGGACCATGAAGGGCGCTACGAGATCGGCCAGGAGGTCATCCCGGTCGACGCGCTGAAGTTCAAGGACAGCAGGAAGTACCCCGAGCGGCTGAAGCAGGCGCTGGACCAGACGGGCGAAACCGACGCGCTGGTCGTGATCGGCGGCTCGGTGATGAGCGTGCCGCTGGTGGTGGCGTGCTTTGAGTTCGACTTCATGGGCGGCTCCATGGGCTCGGTGGTGGGCGAGCGCTTCGTGCGCGGCGTGGAAACCGCCATCGAGCAGAAGGTGCCCTTCGTGTGCTTCACCGCCACGGGTGGCGCGCGCATGCAGGAAGGCCTGCTGAGCCTGATGCAGATGGCCAAGACCAACGCGGCGCTGACGCGGCTGGCCAAGGCCAAGCTGCCCTACATCAGCGTGCTGACCGACCCGACCATGGGCGGCGTATCGGCGGGCTTCGCCTTCGTGGGCGACATCGTGATCGCCGAGCCCAAGGCGCTGATCGGCTTCGCGGGCCCGCGCGTGATCGAGAACACGGTGCGCGAGAAGCTGCCCGAAGGATTCCAGCGCTCGGAGTTCCTGCTGAAAAAGGGGGCGCTGGACATGATCGTGGACCGGCGCCAGCTGCGCACCACCATCGCCCACGCCCTGGCCATGCTGCAGCGCCAGAGCGCCGACGCCGTCGCCTGATCCGCCAACTTTTCCCGCGAGGCCGGCTCCGCGCCGGCCTTTTTGCTGCCTCTTAAGCTCACGCTCATGACCACCCCCCGCACGCTCGACGACTGGCTGGCCCACTGCGAGGCCCTGCACCCCAGGAGCATCGACATGACGCTGGAGCGCGTGGCCGCGGTACGCGACCGGCTGGGGCTGCGCTTTTCCGTGCCCGTGATCAGCGTGGCCGGCACCAATGGCAAGGGGTCGAGCTGCGCGATGCTCGAAGCCATCGCGCTGGCCGCGGGTTACCGGGTGGGGCTCTACAGCAAGCCGCATCTGGTGCACTTCGAGGAGCGCTGCCGGATCGACGGCCGGATGATCGACGCCGAGGCATTGCTGCCCCACTTCGAGGCGGTGGAGGCGGCGCGGCAGGGCACGACGCTGACCTACTTCGAGTTCACCACGCTGGCGATCCTGCGGGCGCTGTCCGAGGCGCCGCTGGACGTGGTGATCCTGGAGGTCGGCCTGGGCGGGCGGCTGGATGCGGTCAATGCCATCGACGCCGATTGCGCGCTGATCACCAGCATCGCAGTGGACCACACCGACTACCTGGGGCCGGACCGCGAGAGCATCGGGCGCGAGAAGGCCGGCATCCTGCGCGCGGGCCGTCCGGCGGTGGTGAGCGATCCGCAGCCGCCGCAGAGCGTGCTCGACGCGGCGGCAGCGCTGGGCGTGGACCTGCGCGTGGCCGGGCGCGACTTCAGCCAGGCCGGCGACCGCCAGCAGTGGCAATGGAAGGGGCGCGAGCGGCGCTTCCACGGCCTGGCCTATCCGGCGCTGCGCGGGGCCAACCAACTGCTCAACGCTTCCGGCGTGCTGGCGGTGTTCGAGGCGATGCACGCGCAGCTACCCATCAGCGCGCAGGCGGTGCGCCAGGGGCTGGCGCTGGTGGACCTGCCGGGGCGCTTCCAGATCGTGCCGGGCCAGCCGGTGCTGGTGCTGGACGTGGCGCACAACCCGCAGTCCGTGGCGGCGCTGGCGCTGAATCTGGACCAGATGGGGTTCTATCCGCGCACGCACGCCGTCTTCGGCGCCATGCAGGACAAAGATCTGGCCGGCGCCCTGGCGCACATGGCGCCGCTGGTGGACAGCTGGCATCTGGCGGCGCTGCCCACGCCGCGCGCGGCGGAGCCCGAGGCGCTGCGTGCGCTGGTGGAGGCCGCCGCCAAGGGGCGCGCGGTGAGCGTCCATACCCATGCCGATCCGGCCGCGGCGCTGGCGGCTGCCCTCGGAGCCGCGGACCCGGCTGATAGAATCGTGGTCTTTGGTTCGTTCTACACCGTCGGCGGTGTGCTCAAGAACGGGCTGCCGCGCCTGGGTGCGTCCCACGTCGGCTGAAGTCTCGGAACCTTCTTTTTCATTGGGCGCACGCCCACTCCCAGCTTCGGCATGCCCCTGTTTTCCTTCCTGCAACGCAACACTTCCGCTTCCCGGGAGCCGGTGGGCATGGCTTCGCCGGCGGAACAGGTGCAGGCCGCCCGGGTGCGGGCGCGCCGTCGCCTCATCGGCGCGGTGGTGCTGCTTGGTGTGGGCATCGTCGGTTTCCCGCTGCTGTTCGAAACCCAGCCGCGGCCGTTGCCGGTGGAAGTGAGCATCGAGATCCCGCGCAAGGAGGGCGGGGCGCCGGTGGTGCTGCCCTCGCGCATGGCGCCGGCGACGTCGGCGGCGACGATCACCGAGTCCGCCGCCGATGCCGGGCGCGAGGTGCCGCCGCCGGCCGCGCCCGCAGTGGCTCCGGTGCCGGCGCGGCCGC
>NZ_CALAOH010000174.1 GCF_937926365.1 uncultured Azohydromonas sp.
GGATTCCCGTGTGAAAGTAGGACATCGTCAGGCTAATATCCCAGCAAACGCCCCGACCCATCACCGGTCGGGGTGTTTTGCTTTGTCTCGTCAAAATGGTGGCGGAACACTGGGCATGCGCCACCAAAATATCGGCATGCACATACCAGCCCTGCAACTGACGCCTGTTTGAACACTGAATGGAGCATGAAAGGCATGCGCAGCCTTCAATGGGCGTTGCCGCTGGCGATGGTGGCAGGCCTTTCCTGTTCGCCTGCTTGGCCAGCCGAGCCCCCTGCGTCCCAAAGCGCCAGTGCTGCCTGTGAAGCCACTGCACAAGCCCTGGTGCTGGCACAGCAACGCGTCGATCAGCTTGTCGCGGCGCATCAGCAGCGCGTGGGGAACAACGCCATCGCTGCGGGAACGGCCATCATCTTCTTGCCGGCCTTGCTTGCGTTGCGTGTGGACCCCAACCACGAGCGGGAACTGCAGGCGGCACAGACACAGGTGGATTCGCTGCTGCGCGATGCCGATGCCCAGAACTGTGGCGACGTGCAACGCTTGCCCACAACGGAACTGGCCGCGCTGCCCATCGGCGTCGGTGATGTGTTCGTCTACTCGGAGCACGTCGGCCAAGCGGCGCCCCGCGCGCTGCGGTTGCGCGTGTCGCGCTTGGAGCGGCGGCAATTCGTTTTCGAGTGGGCTTCCGATGCCGGCTCGGGCTCCTGGGTACAGGACCGTGCCGGCAACGTGCTTGCCATCCCGGAGGGGCCACTCGTGTATTGGCGCAACCTGCTGTCTGCACAACCGAAGTCGTCCCAGCGTTTGTCTGGCGAGGTCAGTAACGTGAACAACGCCACGGCGCGCGTGCAATCCCAGCTCGTGGCGGAGCATGTGAAAACGCCTTTTGGCAGTCGCTTCGACCCGGTGGTGATGGAACTCCGGGGTGAGATCGAGCCGGGCTCGCCACCCCCACAAGTGGAGGGCGTGATGGTGGTAGACCGCCGCAGCGGCCTGCTGTTGCGCCTGGAACTGCATAGCACCGACCCCCAGTTCGACCTGGAGCGCCGCTTGGTGCACATCGAACCGGCACTGCGCTGAAGGCTCAATGACGGTTGCTGGCTCCCGTAGGCACAATGCCGCGGCGGTTCACCCGGGCCAGCAGCAGCGTCAACGCCGCCGCCGCGGCGATCAGACCTGCGGCGGCGGCACTCCAGAAGCCTCTCGCCCCCTGGAACGCTGCCATGTCCAGATCGAGGCCGTCAAAGGCAAGCAGGTAGCCCCCGCCCAGTCCCAGCACCCACACTGCCAGGGCGTAGATCAGCATGGGCAGGGTCGTGACGTGCCAGGCACGCAGGACCGAAGCCACCACCGCCTGCACCGCGTCACCCAGGTGGAACAGCGACAGCCAGCCCAGCAGCGGCAAGGCGGCAGCGGCCACGGCGGCCTCGTGCGTGTACAGCCCCACGATGGTCGGGCGGGCGATGAACAGCAGCAACCCCAGCGCCAGCGCACCGATCGCCGCGATCTGCACCCCACGCCAGCCTAGGCGGCAGGCACCCACCGGGTCCTCGGCGCCGATGCGCTGCGCCACCAGCGTGCCGCAGGCGTTGCCAATGGCCAGCGGCAGCATGTAGAGCAAGCCCGCCAGGTTGGCCGCGATCTGGTGGCCGGCCACCGGCAGCGTGCCCAGGCGCGAGATGAAGAAAGCCATGAAGGTGAAGCCGGTGACCTCCACCACGATGGACAGGCCCATGGGTACGCCCAACTTCAGCAGTGCTTTCAGCGACACCCACTGCGGCCGCCGCAGCCCCCGCAACCTGAAGGGCGCATAAAACGGATCGCGGCGCAGCAGCCCTAGCGCCGCCAGTGCCTGCAGCCACATCAGCGCGGCCGTGGCGATGCCACAGCCCGTCACGCCCAGCGCCGGCAGCTTCCAGCCGGGCAGCCCGAAGACCAGCAGCCAGGAAAGCGGCAACTTCAGCACCAGCGCACCCACCTGCAGCACCATCACGGCCTTGGGCCGCGACACCGCGGTGTTGAAGCCGCGAAAGACGGCAAACAGCAACGCTGCCGGCAGCGCGCAGGCCAGCGCCGCCATGTAGCCGCGCGTGCGCAGCGCCACTTCGGGCGTGGCCTGCGCCAGTGCCAGGAAGGGTTGCGGAAAGGCCAGCAGCGCGCAGCCCGGCACCGCCAGCGCCAATGCCAGCCAGAACGCCTGCTGCAGCTGGGCGCCGGCCTCCGGCAGGCGCCGCGCGCCGAACAGCCGTCCGGCAATGGGCCCGATGGCGATCACCACGCCCATGAGCCCGATGAAGACGCTGATGTAAGCGGCCGAGCCCACGGCCAGCGCCGCCAGGTCGCGCGCGTCGTGGCGTGCCAGCAGCAGCGTGTCGATGGTCGAGAAGGCCAGTACCGCGGCCTGGCCCACGAACACCGGCCAGGCCAGGGCGGCGATGTGCCGCAGATCCTGCTTGAAGGTGGGCGCGGCGCCGTCCGTCAAGGGCTCAGTCTCGCGGCGGCGGCTCGGCAGGCGTAGGCGCCGCGCGCTCGGCGTAGCGGTTGAAACGCCAGGCCGTGCCCTGCAGCGTGATGCGGCGCCAGGTGGCGCGCTTCTCGGCCGGCGTCATGCGCGGCCAGTGCTGCACCTCGTCGAAGCTGCGGCCGCAGCCCTTGCAGACTTCGTCGCCCTGGCTGGTGGAGCAGATGGCGATGCAGGGCGCATCGGGCGTGGTGGCGTACCAGTCCAGCCAAGCCATCAGCGCCTCGGCCGGCATGGCGTCCTCGTCCTGCTCCTCGCGGCGCTCGTAGACCATGAGCGCGTAGACCTTGGCCAGTGCCCGCACCTCGGCGCAGGCGTTGATGCCATCGGGCGAGGGCGAGCGGCGGCGCCACCAGTTGATGGCCGCCTCGATGTCGAGGAGATGAATCCCGGCCATGCGGAACAAGGGTTGAAAAAGCTTCAGTCCTGCGCGGCCACCAGCGTCGCCAGGGCCGCTTCCACCTGCGCGCGCTCGGCACTGGCATCCCACTGCACCGGCGCGCCTTCGAGCGCCGCGGCGCCTTCGGTCTTGAGCCGCTTGACCCAGGCGCCGGCTTCGCGTCCTTCAGCCATCGGCGTGCTCTGCAGGAGCACCGCACCCTGCGGACTGGTGAGCTTGAAGAAGAAGGCGCCGCCCTCGCGGTACTGCTTGAAATCCGGCAGCACCGCCTTGGCCGTCGCCGCCTTGGCCTTGGCGGGCGCGGCCACCGCCACCATTGGTCGCAGCCCCACGGCGTGGCGCAGCTCGGCCAGGAAGGGCGTGGCCACGGCGCGGGCCTTGCGGGCGCCTTCCTGCAGCGCCTCCTCGATGCGCTCCGGATGCGCCATCAGCTCGGCGTAGCGCGCGCGCAGAGGGCCGAGCTCGCCCTCGATCAGCGCCACCAGTCGCTGCTTGGCCTCGCCCCAGGCCAGGCCCGTGCGCAGCTCATCGCGGAAAGCTTGGCGCGCGGCGTCGTCCGCGGCGAAGGCCTCGAAGATCGTTACGAGGTGCGAGCTATCCGGGTCCTTGGGTTCGCCGGGCAGGCGCGAGTCGGTGACGATGCGCGCTACCGCCTCCTTCAGCCCCTTTTCGCCGCCTTCGAATAGCGGGATGGTGTTGTCGTAGCTCTTGGACATCTTGCGGCCGTCCAGGCCGGGCAGCGTCGCCACCGCCTCCTCAATCTCCGCTTGCGGCAGCACGAACAGCTCGCGCCCGGCGCCGAAGAGGTGGTTGAAGCGCTGCGCCACGTCGCGCGCCATCTCGATGTGCTGCACTTGGTCGCGTCCGACGGGCACGCGGTGCGCGTTGAACATGAGGATGTCGGCCGCCATGAGGATGGGATAGCAGTACAGGCCCATCGTCACGCCGGCGTCGATGTCCTCGCCTGCGGCGGCGTTGACGTCCGTGGCGGCCTTGTAGGCGTGGGCGCGGTTCATCTGGCCCTTGGCGGTGACGCAGGTCAGCAGCCAGGTCAGCTCGGTGATCTCGGGGATGTCGCTCTGGCGGTAGAAGGTCACGCGTTGCGTGTCCAGCCCGGCTGCCAGCCAGGTGGCAGCGATCTCCAGCCGTGAACGCTCGATGCGCGCTGGGTCGTCGCACTTGATGAGCGCGTGGTAGTCGGCCAGGAAGAAGAAGCTCTCCACGCCCGGCGCGCGGCTGGCGGCGATCGCCGGCCGGATGGCGCCGACGTAGTTGCCCAGGTGCGGCGTGCCGGTGGTAGTGATGCCGGTGAGAACGCGTTCGGTCTTGGTGGCCATGAGGCGGAAGGCTGTAGGTAGCGGCGCGGGAGGAAAACCGGCCATTCTAAGGAGGCGGCTAAACTCGCTGCCCCCATGAAGCGCATCGTCATCCTGATCTCCGGCCGCGGTTCCAACATGCAGGCCGTGGCCGAAGCCTGTGCCCGCGAGGGCTGGCCCGCCACCGTCGCCGCCGTCATCTCCAACCGTCCGCAAGCCGCTGGGCTGGCCTGGGCCACCGAGCGCGGCATTGCGACGGCGGTGGTGGACCACCAGCGCTTCGAGTCGCGCGAGGCCTTCGACGCCGCGTTGCAGCAGGCTATCGACGCTTTCGAGCCCGACCTGCTGGTGCTGGGTGGCTTCATGCGCATCCTGGGCGCGGACTTCACCCGCCACTACGCAGGGCGCATGCTCAACATCCACCCCTCACTGCTGCCGGCCTTCACAGGGCTGCACACGCACCGGCGCGCGATCCAGGCTGGCTGCAAGGTAGCTGGCGCTACCGTGCACTTCGTCACCGCCGAGCTCGACCACGGCCCGATCGTGGCGCAGGCCGTGGTGCCGGTGCTGCCCGGGGATGACGAGAACGCGTTGGCCGCGCGCGTGCTGCAGCAGGAGCACAAGCTCTACCCAATGGCGGTGCGCTGGTTCGTCGAAGGCCTGCTGCGCTTCGAGGGCGAGGTCGTGCACCACGCCGGCGGCGCGGCGCAGTGCCTGTTCTGAACCGAGGCCGTCCCAGGACCGCGCAGCAGCCCCAGGCGCCGGTCGATCGTAGGGCGGCTGGATAATCCCGGAAATGCATCCGAATGCCCTGCTGGACCTGAGCACCGAGCTGCTACGGGCCGTACTGAAACTCGACCAACCCGCCGACGCCGTCGTGTCGGCTTTCTTCCGCCGCCAGGCCAAGCTGGGCGCGCGCGAGCGCCACGCCCTGGCCGAGACTACCTACCACGTGCTGCGCCACCGGCTGCGTCTGCAGCACTTGGCGCAGAGCGGCAGCGGCGCCATCGAGCGCCGCTTGGCGATACTGGGCTGGCAGGGCACGCCAGGCGTGCTGCAGTCCGCGCTGGGGCCCAATGAGCAGCAGTGGCTGCAGCACGTGCAGGCGCTCGACCTGTCCACGATGCCCGACAAGCTGCGCCACAACCTGCCGGACTGGATCGCCGCGCCGCTGCGCGAGCGTCTGGGCGAGGAGGAGTTCATGGCGCTGGCTGGCGCGCTCAACGAGGCCGCGCCGTTGGACCTGCGCGTCAACCTGCTCAAGAGCAAGCGCGAGGATGCGCTGGCGGCGCTGCAGGCTGCGGGCATCGCTGCACAGCCCACACCCTATTCGCCCTGGGGCCTGCGCGTGCAGGGTAAGCCGGCGCTGAACAAGCTGGAAGTTTTCACCAGTGGCGCGGTCGAAGTGCAGGACGAGGGCAGCCAGCTGCTGGCGCTGCTGGTGGCGCCTAAGCGTGGCGAGATGGTGGTGGACTTCTGCGCCGGCGCCGGTGGCAAGACGCTGGCGCTGGGCGCAGCCATGCGCAACACCGGGCGCCTCTATGCCTTCGACGTCTCAGGCAGCCGGCTTGATGCGCTCAAGCCGCGGTTGGCTCGTAGCGGGCTGTCCAACGTCTATCCGGCGCAGCTCGCGCACGAGCGCGACGAGCGCGTGAAGCGCTTGGCCGGCAAGATCGACCGCGTGCTGGTCGACGCGCCGTGCTCGGGGCTGGGCACGCTGCGCCGTAACCCGGACTTGAAATGGCGCCAGTCGCCGCTGGCGGTGCAGGAGCTGCACGGCAAGCAGGCGGCCATCCTGGCCAGCGCCGCGCGGCTGGTGAAGAGCGGCGGCCGGCTGGTCTATGCCACCTGCAGCCTGCTGCCGACCGAGAACGAGGACATCGCCCGCGAGTTCAGCGCCGCGCATCCGGAGTACGAGCCGCTGGACGCCGCCAAACTGCTGGCGCAGGCACAGGTACCGCAGGCCGAAGACCTGGTGAGCGAGGGCTTCCTGCGGCTTTGGCCGCATCGCCACGCCACTGACGGCTTCTTCGCGGCGGTCTGGCAGCGGCGCTGAGATCTGCGCTGGAGCGGCACTTCTTTCTGGTCGAAGACGGAGCAGGCATTCCGCCTGCTGGCGTACTTTGACCTGGCGCAACGGCGCTGGAACGTCGGCAGGCCGGGCGTGCTGCTTGGAGCGTGTGATTTGTGGTACGCAAATCCAAGGCCAATGCAACGCTGTAGGCCGCCATCAGGAAACACCCCCGTAAAATCCGCGCCGCCCGATTGGGGGCGCGAGGCTTGGACACATGAACGAACTTTTGGTGGTGCGTGATGCGCTGTTGCAGTGGCTGGCTTATGGCCTGACGAAGGCCAGCTGGTGGCAGGTGCTGCTGTACACGCTGGCGGTGACGCACGTGACGATCCTGTCCGTGACGATCTTCCTGCACCGCTCGCAGGCCCACCGTGCGCTGGACCTGCATCCGCTGCCGGCGCACTTCTTTCGCTTCTGGCTGTGGATGACCACTGGCATGGTGACCAAGCAATGGGTGGCCATCCACCGCAAGCACCACGCCAAGTGCGAGACCGAGGAAGACCCGCACAGCCCGCAGACGCGCGGCATCAAGACCGTGCTGCTGCAGGGTGCCGAGCTCTACCGCGCCGAGGCCAAGGTGCCCGAGACGATGAAGAAGTACGGGCACAACACGCCTGATGACTGGATCGAGCGCAATCTCTACAGCCGCTACAGCGCGCTGGGCGTGTCGTTGATGCTGATCATCGACGTGGCGCTGTTCGGCGCCATCGGCTTGTCGGTGTGGGCGGTGCAGATGCTATGGATCCCCATCAACGCCGCCGGCATCATCAACGGCATCGGCCACTACTGGGGCTACCGCAACTTCGAGGCGCCTGATGCCTCTACCAACGTCTCGCCCTGGGGCATCGTCATCGGCGGCGAAGAGCTGCACAACAACCACCACACCTATCCGACCTCGGCCAAGTTCTCGGTCAAGCCTTTCGAGTTTGACATTGGCTGGGGCTATATCCGCGCGCTGGAGATGCTGGGCCTGGCCAAGGTGCGCAAGACCGCGCCGCAGATGAAGCTGGGCGCCGTCAAGCCGGTGGCCGACGGCAAGACGCTGGAAGCCATCATTGCCAACCGCTACGAGGTCATGGCGCGCTACGGCAAGGAACTCAAGCGCGCCTGTGCCGCCGAATTGGAGCATCTGAAGGCGCAGGGTGCGCAGAATACGGCCAAGTGGGCCGAGCTGCGCGTAGCCAAGCGCTGGCTGCACCGTGACGACGACAAGATCCCCAGCGCCGTGAAGCCGCAAATGGAGCGTGTGCTGTCCGCCAGCCCGGCGCTGGCCAAGCTGGTGATGATGCGCGAGGAGCTGCGCCAGCTCTGGACCCGCACCAACGTCTCCGCCGAGCAACTGGTGCTGGATCTGCAGGCTTGGTGCCACCGTGCGGAGGAAAGCGGCATCGCCGCGCTGCAGGACTTCTCCCGCAAGCTGCGCGCCGTGCACGCTTGACACTCTTTCCGGTTCCAGATACATGAAAGCCCGCGTAAGCGGGCTTTTTCTTGGGCGTTGCCGGCCGTGCCGCGTACCGTATGCACCAGACCCGATTCGGCATCCACGCCGATATGGGCCTTCATCCCGAAATACCACTGGTTGCCTTTCTTGGACTGATGCATTTCGGGATCACGCTCGCCCTTGCTGTTCTTCGTCGAGCTCGGCGCGGCGATCAACGTAGCGTCCACCACCGTGCCGGTGCGCAGCAGCAGCCCCTTCTGGCGCAGCAAGTCGTTGACCACGCCAAGGATCTGCTCGGACAGCTTGTGCCGCTCCAGCAGACGGCGAAACCGCAGAATCGTCGTCTCGTCGGGCAATCGAGTTTCCCAGTTGTCCAGTTGAGCGAACTCGCGAAACAGCGGCACGTCGTACAGCGATTCCTCCATGGCCGGGTCGCTCAACGTGAACCACTGCTGCATGAAATGGATGCGCAGCATCGTCTGCACGGGAAACGGTGGACGGCCGCGGCGGCCGTCGGGCGCATAGGGCGACACCAGTTCCACCAGTGCGGCCCATGGCACCACGCGGTCCATCTGTTCCAAGAACTCGCGCTTTCGCGTTCGCTTGGTCGAAAGATTCAGCCCGAGGTCAGCCTGCTTCATAGCCTGGATGTTCGCTCAGCACACTTGCCACGGCTTTACGCAGAGGTTCCTTAACGCTCGATGCGTTCTCATCAACACGGGATCGCCGCGCGCTTACTGCGGTGCAGGGGGGCCGAAAGGCAGAGCAGGGGTAAGCGTGGCGTCCTGGCCCTATAGGCGGAGCAGCCCGTCCTGAGCAGCATCGCCGGGACGCGTGCTCACTTGCGTAGATGTTGTTGTCTCCCACTTTGATTTGCATTTCACCGCCCGGTTTTTCCCACAGTGCGTC
>NZ_CALAOH010000175.1 GCF_937926365.1 uncultured Azohydromonas sp.
TCTGCCGCGCCTGCGCCGGCTCGTCGCCCGGAGGCAGGCTCAGCAGGCCCGCGTCGCCCAGCGCCAGCGCCGCCAGCCCCGGGCGCTCGCGCTCGAAGCGGCCGACGAACTGCGCCGCGAAGGCTTGCGCCAAGCCCAGCCAGGGCCCCTGCCCCACCAGCAGCACCTTGCCGCCGCCGGTGATGCTGCTCACCACCACCTGCGCCGCGTCGGCAATGGGCCGCGCCAGGGTTTCGGCAACCTGGTAGAGCAGGTCGGCACTTTCGAAGAAATGTTGTTGGATGCGCTGGTCAAGCATGGGCGGGGATGATAGCGACGCGCTGTGAATGCCCTGTTTCGGGGCCGGCGGGCCGACATGCGGACCGCGACCCGGTGCCCGCCGCGCAAGCAGCGGAGGTTGTCAATCCATGTCGAAGGCGCCGCGCAGCCAGGTGACTTGGCCGCCCTCGATGGCCACCACGTCGAAGCGGCAGGGCGGCAGCACCGGCCAGCGCAGCAGGAAATGCTCGGCGGCCCGGCGCAGCCGGCGCCGCTTGGCCGCACCGATGCTGGCCGCCGCGCCGCCGCAGGCATTGCTGCGCCGCGCGCGCACCTCGACGAAGACCAACGTGCCGTCGCGCTCGCGCAGGATCAGATCGATCTCGCCGCCGTGGGCGCCTGGTCCCTGCGCCAGCCGATAATTCCGGCTCACCAGCCGCAGGCCGTGATGCTGCAGATGCGCCAGCGCCAACGCCTCGGCTTCCTCTCCCCGCTGCCTGGTCGTCCCCGCCTTGAACATCGCTTCCTTGCTCCAGCAGGCGGCGGCCGCTGCCGCCGGTGCGCAGCAGTATCCCGCCGCTTCCCTCTACGTGGTGGCCACGCCGATAGGCAACTTGGCCGACCTGACGCTGCGCGCGGTGCACGTGCTCGGCCGCGTCGATGCCGTGGCCTGCGAGGACACGCGCGTCAGCACCGCGCTGCTGCGCCACCTGGGGCTGGACAAGCCGCTGCTGGCGGTGCACGAGCACAACGAGGCCAGCGCGGCGCAGGGCGTGATCGAGCGGCTGGCGCAGGGCCAGCGCGTGGCCTATGTCAGCGACGCGGGTACGCCCGCCGTCTCCGACCCCGGCGCGGTGCTGGTGGCCGCGGTGCGCGCCGCGGGCTACCGCGTGCTGCCCATCCCCGGCTGCAGCAGCGCGGTGACCGCGCTCAGCGCGGCCGGCGATGCCCGCACCAGCGGTTTTACTTTCGTCGGCTTCCTGCCGGCCAAGGGCTCGGAGCGCAAGGCGGCACTGCAGGCGCTGGCGGCGCAAGCGCAGGCGCAGGTGCTGTTCGAGGCGCCGCACCGTGTGCAGACGCTGGCCGCCGAGCTCGCGCAGGCGATGCCGCAGCGGCTGCTGAGCTGCTGCCGTGAGCTGACCAAACAGTTCGAGAGCATTCACACGCTGCCGGCAGCCGACTTCCCGGCCTGGCTGGCGGCAGACGCGCAGCGGCTGCGCGGCGAGTTCGTGCTGGTGCTGCATGCCACGCCGGCCGAGGCGGCCACCGAAGAGCCTGATGCGCTGCCGGCGGAAGCCGAGCGCGCGCTGCGTACGCTGCTGGCCGAGCTGCCGCTGAAGCAGGCGGTGTCGCTGGCGGCCACGCTCAGCGGCGCGCCGCGCAACGCGCTGTACCAGCGCGCGTTGGCGCTCAAGGCCGAGGGCTGAGCCTGTAGACGCCCGGCGCGGGCCGGGCGTGCTGCACCGGGGACTGAAGCAGTCGGTGATGCCGACGGCTTCAACGGTGCGCGAACCACCCTGCTCCACCAGCGCTCCTTCAGCGGGCGTGCTGCGGGTCGTGCTTCTGATGCCGAATGTCGGCGCTGGCGCGCTGCTGCAGGCGGTTGAGGCGTTCGCGCTCGGCGCCGCTGAGATGGCCATCGGAGCGCGCGCGCGCCTCGACGGCCTGAATGCGGGACTGCGTCTGTACCAACCGCGCGGCTTCGCGGGCGTCGATCTGGCCGCTGGTGATGCCCTGGCGGATGCGGGCGTCCTGCTCGGACTGTCGGCGGTCCACCGCGGCGCTGGACGTCGGCGGCGCGGCGGGCACCATCCGGGTGCTGGCCGTGGGCGCATCGTGCTTCTGCTGCCAGATGTCGCGGTTGGCCTGGTCCTGCATGCGGTGCAGGCGCTCGCGCTCGGCACCGCTGAGCTGACCATCGGCACGCGCACGCGCCTCGGCAGCATCGATGCGGCCCTGCTGGCGCTCCAGCCGGTAGGCCTCGCGGGCGCTGATGTCACCGTTGGCAATGCCCTGCTGGATGCGCTGGCTCTGGTACGCCTGGCGCTGGTCAATGGCGCTGGGCGCGGCCGGCTGCGCAAAGGCGCTGAGGCAGGCCAGCGCCAGCGTGGCGCCGATCAGGGCATTCGGAAACTGCTGCATGCTGTGGTCCTTGGCGTGGGAACATCTCCACGACTTTTCAACGGTGTTCGGACCACCCAGATGACGGGGCAGATGTGGCCTTGAGTAACAAGGTGGTTCGGCCTAACCCAAGGCGTCGCCTCTACCCATGATCTCCCGCGAACCCACCATCGAACGCCTGGCCCAGGCGCAGTCGCTGCTGCTCGATCCCTATGGCCTGAGCGAGACGACGCTGACGCAGGCGCTGCGCCTGATCAGCGAGCACCGCATCGACGATGCGGACCTGTACTTCCAGACCACGCGCCACGAGGGGTGGAGCCTGGAGGAGGGCATTGTCAAAAGCGGCAGCTTCAGCATCGACCAGGGCGTGGGCGTGCGGGCGGTGGCGGGCGAGAAGACGGCCTTCGCCTACTCCGACGACATCTCCGAAGCCGCGTTGCTGGACGCCGCGCGCACCGTGCGCAGCATCGCCGCCGCGGGCCAGAGCCGGCGCGTGAAGGTGCCCTCCGCCGGCACGGTCGCCGGCAGCCGCGCCCTCTACGCCCCCACCGACCCGATCGGCACCCTGGACAGCGCGCAGAAGGTGGCGCTGCTGGAAAAGGTGGAGCAGCGTGCCCGCGCGCGCGACCCGCGCATCGTGCAGGTCATGGCGGGCTTGGCGGCTGAGCACGACGTGGTGATGGTGGCGCGCGCCGACGGCACGCGGGCTGCGGACGTGCGGCCGCTGGTGCGGCTGAGCGTGACCGTGATCGCCGAGTCCAACGGCCGACGCGAAATCGGCTCCGGCGGCGGCGGCGGACGATTCGGGCTGGGCTACTTCCAGGATGACGTCATCGACCGCTACGTGGACCAGGCTGTCAACGCCGCACTGACCAACCTGGAAGCCCGGCCCGCGCCCGCGGGCGAGATGACTGTGGTACTGGGCCCGGGTTGGCCCGGCATCCTGCTGCACGAGGCCATCGGCCACGGCCTGGAAGGCGACTTCAACCGCAAGGGCTCCAGCGCCTTTGCCGGGCGCGTCGGTCAGCGCGTGGCGGCCAAGGGCGTGACGGTGCTGGACGACGGCACGCTGCCCGACCGCCGCGGCTCGCTCAACGTGGACGACGAGGGCTGCGCCACGCAGCGCACGGTGCTGATCGAGGACGGCATCCTGCGCGGCTATATCCAGGACGCACTCAATGCACGGCTCATGAAGGTCAAACCCACCGGCAACGGCAGGCGCGAGAGTTACGCGCACCTGCCCATGCCGCGCATGACCAACACCTACATGCTCGCCGGCGACAAGCCCAAGGACGAGATCGTCGCGTCCATTAAGAAAGGCCTGTACGCCACGAACTTCGGCGGCGGGCAGGTGGACATCACCAGCGGCAAGTTCGTGTTCTCGGCCAGCGAGGCCTACTGGGTCGAGAACGGCAAGATCCTCTACCCGGTCAAGGGCGCCACGCTCATCGGCAACGGACCGGACGCGCTCACGCGCGTATCCATGATCGGCAACGACCTGCAACTCGACAGCGGCGTGGGCACCTGCGGCAAGGAAGGGCAAAGCGTGCCGGTCGGCGTAGGCCAGCCGACGCTGCGCATCGACGGCCTTACCGTGGGCGGCACGGCCTGACAGTGCAAGCCGGAGGTAGGTCAACGAAATGAACGATCCGGTACGTACCCGAAATGCGTTGACGCGTTCAGGGGGCCCCCCCCATGATTCGGGACTTATGCGCTCTGCACGATTTTTCTTTGGCTTTTACTGGTTCTCGCACCGCCCCGGCGGAGGAGAGGCCCGCGCATAAGCCGACAGCAGCGCAGCAGATCCTCAAGACCGCCGGGAGCCCCCCGGCGGTTTTTTTTCGCCCTCCCCTTCCTCCCACAGCCTTCGAACCCCGTTCGTTTTTCTCCAGGAGCTCAGCGTCATGACCGACCACCAGAAATCGCCCCCTGCCGTCGTCGAGGGCTGGCAGGCACCGCCGGACCGCACCAGCCAGACCGACGACGCCCGCATTGAGGACATCACGCCCTTGCCTCCGCCCGAACACCTCATCCGCTTCTTCCCAATCCGCAACACGCCCGTGGAGGCGCTGGTGACGCAGACGCGCCAGCGCATCAGCCAGATCTTGCACGGTCAGGACGACCGGCTGCTCGTGATCATGGGCCCCTGCTCCATTCACGACCCACAGGCTGCGCTGGAGTACGCGCGTCGCCTGGTGGAGCAGCGCCGCCGCTACGCCGACACGCTGGAAGTCGTGATGCGTGTGTACTTCGAGAAGCCGCGCACCACGGTGGGCTGGAAGGGCCTGATCAACGACCCGTACCTGGACGAGAGCTTCCGCATCGACGAGGGTCTGCGCTTCGCGCGGCAGCTGCTGGTGGAGATCAATCGCCTGGGGCTGCCGGCGGCCAGCGAGTTCCTGGATGTGATCTCACCGCAGTACATCGGCGACCTCATCACCTGGGGCGCCATCGGCGCGCGCACCACCGAGAGTCAGGTGCACCGCGAACTGGCCTCGGGCATCTCGGCGCCCATCGGCTTCAAGAACGGCACCGACGGCAACATCAAGATCGCCATTGACGCCATCCAGGCCGCCTCGCGTCCGCACCACTTTCTGTCCGTGCACAAGAACGGTCAGGTCGCCACGGTGCAGACCAAAGGCAACCCAGACTGCCACGTCATCCTGCGCGGCGGCAAGACGCCCAACTACGACGCCGACCATGTGGCCGCAGCCTGCCGCGATCTGCAGGCCGCCGGTCTGGACACCTCGCTGATGGTGGACTTCAGCCACGCCAACAGCAGCAAGAAGCATGAGCGCCAAGTGGACGTGGCTCGTGACGTAGCGGCGCAGATCCGCGGCGGCAGCCGCTCCATCTTCGGCGTGATGGTGGAAAGCCATCTGCAGCCCGGCGCCCAGAAGTTCACGGCGGGCAAGGACGACCCCAGCAAGCTGGTTTACGGCCAGAGCATCACCGACGCCTGCATCGGCTGGGATGACTCGCTGACAGTGCTGGAAGAGCTCAGCGCGGCGGTGAAGGCACGCCGCGGTTGAGACTGAAGCCGTTTCGGGGCGTTCGCCCCGAACGCATCGCCGGCGCCACACGGGCCTGACGAATGAAGTCATGGCCCCTGCCGGGAGGTAGGGCTCCGCGGACTGGGGCCAAGCGATCCCGTTCCGGGCTCAGCCGCCCTTGAGGCGCTCGCTGTGCCAATACAGGTCGTCGCCGCCCAAACCGTCGAGGTTGGCGCGGTTAAGCACGCGTGCCAGCACGAACAGCAGGTCCGACAGTCGGTTGAGGTACTGGCGCGACTCGGCGCGCAGCGTCTCGTGCGCGCCCAGAGCCACTAGCGAGCGCTCGGCACGGCGCGCCACGGTGCGCGCCACATGCGCCAGCGCCGCGCTGCGGCTACCTCCGGGCAGGATGAATTCCTGCAGCCGCGGCAGCCGGGCGTTGTACTCGGCCAGTGCCTCGTCCAGCCGCAGCACGGCCTCAGCCTTGATCAGCTCGTAGCCGGGAATGGAGAGTTCGCCGCCAAGGTTGAACAGCTCGTGCTGGATCGTGATCAGCAGCTCGCGCACCTCGTCGGGCAGCGGTTCGCACAGCAACACGCCGAGGTGGGAGTTGAGCTCGTCCACCTCGCCCATGGCATGGACGCGCAGATGGTCCTTGGGCACGCGGCTGCCGTCTCCTAGGCCCGTGCTGCCGTCATCGCCAGTGCGGGTGGCGATCTGAGTGAGTCGATTTCCCATCGAAGGATGCTAGCAGCCGACAGCAGCCCTTCTGCCCGCCTTACAGTGGCGCGCCGTGGCCGGCGGCGTGACGCTGCTCAGCCGCGACCTATTCCTGAGGAACACCGATGCCCAAGATCATCCATTCCATGATCCGCGTGCTGGATCTGGACCAATCGCTGAAGTTTTACGATCAGGTGCTGGGCTTGCAGCGCTCGCACCAACTGGATTTCCCCGACTTCACGCTGGTGTATCTGCGCAACGCCGAGAACGACTTCGAGATTGAGCTCACGCTCAACAAGGGCCGCGAGGAGCCCTATACCCACGGCACGGGCTATGGCCACATCGCCGTGGTGGTGGATGACGTGGCCGCCGAGCATGCGCGGCTGCAGGGCCTGGGCTACGAGCCCGCCCCGATCAAGGAATTCAAGCGCGGCGAGGAACTGCTGGCCCGCTTCTTCTTCATCCAGGACCCCGACGGCTACAAGATCGAGGTGCTGGAACGTCATGGCCATTACCGCTGAAGCGGCCGACCAAAGGGGTGGCACCCAAGGCGTGCCACCGGCTGGGCCGCTCAGCAGCCCAGGTACAGCGATTGCTATTTAGCTGAGGAGTGTGATGAGCGCTTGATACACGCCCAGCAGCGCCGCGCCGAAGCCCACGTTGAGGGCTAAGTGCGGCAGGCCGCGCCCGACATGGATGCCCAGACGCACGCAAACGCAACCCCAGAAAATGATCAGCAGCGTGGCCCCGGCGTTGATCGGCTCGAACACACCACCGGTGGCACGCAGCGCAGCGACATAGAGCAGCCACAGGCCCGAGGCCATGACAGCCGACGCGGTGACTTCGTTGAAGGAAGGTTTACGGAGTTGAACGCCCAGGATTTTCATGCGGGTACTGCGACGAATGGCCCTGCCGGAGGGCGGCGGGGAGATGCGGCAAATGAGGGCACAGCCACAACGCGCCGCACCCTAAGGCGTGGCGACATCGTTCGTGCAAGGATTTGACGGGAGAGCCCGAGACGGACTACGGCGGCTCCACCAGCCGTCATTGTTGGGGCTAGCACCCGGCAAGTGAAGCGCGGGGACTTTAATTTGCTCCCAACTGCCGTGAATTTCCGGGCATCTGCACGCTGTGCGGCACTTCTTGAAACGAAAACGCCGGGTGGCCACTGACCACCCGGCGTCGTCAAGGGTCGCTTTGGATCAAGGCGGCGGCGCCGGCACCGACCAGCGCTTGCGTACCTCACCACGGCTGTCCACGCTTTCCAGGTGCACGCCGAAGCCCCATAGCCGCGCCACGTGCCGCAGCACCTCCTGGGCGGTATCGGCCAGCGGCCGGTCTTGGTGCTGTACATGGCGCAGCGTCAGCGCGCGGTCGCCGCGCAGGTTGACGTTCCAGACCTGGATGTTGGGCTCGCGCGTGCCAAGGTCATACTGGCGCGACAGCGCCTCGCGTACCCGGCGGTAGCCCTGCTCATCGTGGATGGCGCTGACCTCGATCTCACTGTCCTTCTCGTCGTCGACGATGGCAAAGAGCCGGAAGTCCCGCATCAGCTTGGGCGAGAGGTACTGGCCGATGAAGCTCTCGTCCTTGAAGTTGCGCATCGCCTCGTCCAGCGTGGGCAGCCACGGTGCGCCGGCGATGTCGGGGAACCATTGCCGGTCTTCCTCCGTCGGGTCCTCGCAGATGCGCTTGAGGTCCGTGTACATCGCGAAGCCCAGCGCGTACGGGTTCAGGCCGCTGTAGGCCTTGTGCCCGACAGGCGGCTGGTAGATGACGTTGGTGTGCGACTTGAGCCACTCCATCATCACGCCGTCGGTGAGGTAGCCGTCGTCGTACATCTGGTTGAGCAGGCGGTGGTGCCAGAAGGTGGCCCAGCCCTCGTTCATCACCTGCGTCTGACGCTGCGGATAGAAGTACTGCGCCACCTTGCGCACGATGCGCACGATCTCGCGCTGCCAGGGCTCCAGCAGCGGCGCGTTCTTCTCGATGAAGTACAGCAGGTTCTCCTGCGGCTCATCCGGGAAGCGCCGCTGCGTATCGGCCGTTTCCTTGGTCTCGTCATGCCGCCGCGGCAGCGTGCGCCACAGGTCGTTGACCTGCTGCTGCGCGTAGTTCTCGCGGTCCTTGCGCTCGGCCAGTTCCTGCGCCAGCGTGCGCTTGCTGGGGCGGCGGTAGCGGTCCACGCCGTGGTTGGCCAGCGCATGGCAGGAGTCCAGGAAGGCCTCCACCGTGTCCAGGCCGTGGCGCTCCTCGCATTCGGCCACGTAGTTCTTGGCGTAGACCAGGTAGTCGATGATCGACGACGCGTCGGTCCACATGCGGAACAGGTAGTTGCCCTTGAAGAAGCTGTTGTGGCCGTAGGCGGCATGCGCGATCACCAGCGCCTGCATCGCCATCGTGTTTTCCTCCATCAGGTAGCTGATGCAGGGGTTCGAGTTGATGACGATCTCGTAGGCCAGGCCCATGAAGCCGCGCCGGTAGTTCTTCTCGGTGGAGATGAACTCCTTGCCGTAGCTCCAGTGGCGGTAGTTCACCGGCATGCCCACGGATGCGTAGGCATCCATCATCTGTTCGGCGGTGATGATCTCCAACTGGTTGGGGTAGGTGTCGAGCCCGAAGCGCTCGGCCGTGGAGCGGATCACGTCGTGATACTGCTGGATCAGCTCGAAGGTCCAGTCGCTGGGTCCGGGCAGCGGCTCGCGCGGCCGTGCCGAGAGCGCCAGCGGCTCGCGCAGCGGGTTCCTGATGACGACGGCATTCATGCGGCCACCGCTCCTTCCTTCTTGAAGAGATCGCGGAACACGGGATAGATCTGCGATGCCTCAGTGGCCTTGCGCATGGCGAAGTGCGGGTGCGAGGCCAGCAACTGGGTGTACTCCTCCCACAGGTTCTGCTCTTCCTCGGCCACCTGCACGTAGGCGTAGTAGCGACACATCGGCAGGATCTTGTCGGCCAGCAGCTCGCGGCAGCGGCCACTGTCATGGTGCCAGTTGTCGCCGTCGCTGGCCTGCGCGCCGTAGATGTTCCAGTCACCGCCGGCGTAGCGCTGGCGCACGATCTCCTCCATCAGCACCAGAGCGCTGGAAACCACAGTGCCACCGGTCTCCGTGGCGTGGAAGAAGTTCTGCTCATCCACCTCCTGCGCCTGCGTGTGGTGGCGGATGAAGACGAGCTCGATCTTTTCGTAGTGCCGGGTGAGGAACAGGTAGAGCAAGATGAAGAAGCGCTTGGCCAGGTCCTTGCGCGCCTCGTCCATCGAGCCCGATACATCCATCAGGCAGAACATCACGGCCTTGGACGAGGGCACGGGCACACGGACACGGTTGCGAAAGCGCAGGTCGATCGGATCCAGGTACGGAATGCGCGCCAGGCGTCCGCGCAGGGCCTCGATCTGCTCCTGCAGCTCCGCGATTTCGCGCTCGGCCAATGCCGGCGTAGGCTGTGGATGCGCCTGCAACCGCTCTAGCCGCTCCTCCAGCTCGCGCAGCTCTCGCCGCTTGTCCGAGCCCAGCGCGATGCGTCGGCCCAAGGCCCCGCGCATCGAGCGCAGCACGTGCAGGTTGTTGGGCGTGCCGTCGGCGGTAAAACCTGCGCGCTGGCTCTTCCACTCGGGCACCTCGGCGATCTGGGTGCGCACCAAGTGCGGGAGCGCCAGGTCCTCGAAGAAGACCTGCATGAACTCCTCCTTGGACAGGGTGAAGACGAAATCGTCCTCGCCCTGGCCGGAGTCGCTGGCTTGGCCGCTACCGCTGCTACCCCCGCCACCGCCCTTGGGACGCTGGATGCGGTCGCCGCGCACGTACTCCTGGTTGCCCGGGTGCACGACCTCGCGCACGCCACCCTGGCCGTGGTGGAACACCGGCTCGGAGATGTCCTTCTTCGGGATCGAGATCTCCTCGCCGCGCTCGATGTCGCGGATGCCGCGTCCGTCCACCGCGCGCTTAACCGCCTCGCGGATCTGCTCGCGGTAGCGGCGCAGGAAACGCTCGCGGTTGCCAATGGACTTGTTCTTCCCCGCGAGCCTGCGATCGATGATCTGTTGAAGCATGACGTCTCCCGTCGGTGCGTGGGGCTCGGGTTCAGCTGCTCTTGCGCACGCGCAGATACCACTCGCACAGCAACCGCACCTGCTTGGGCGTGTAGCCCTTCTGCACCATGCGCGTGACGAAGTCCTCGTGCTTCTTGGCCTCGTCGGCGCTGGCCTTGGCATTGAAGCTGATGACCGGTAACAACTCCTCGGTGTTGCTGAACATCTTCTTCTCGATCACGGTGCGCAGCTTCTCGTAGCTGGTCCACACCGGGTTCTTGCCCTGATTGTTGGCGCGCGCGCGCAACACGAAGTTGACGATCTCGTTGCGGAAGTCCTTGGGATTGGCGATGCCCGCGGGCTTTTCGATCTTCTCCAACTCTGCGTTGAGCGAGGCGCGATCGAACACCTCACCGGTGTCGGTGTCGCGGTACTCGTGGTCCTGGATCCAGTAGTCGGCGTAGGTGACGTAGCGGTCAAAAATGTTCTGTCCGTACTCGCTGTAGCTTTCCAGGTAGGCGGTCTGGATCTCCTTGCCAATGAACTCCGCGTAGCGCGGCGCCAGTTGTTCCTTGATGAAGCCGATGTACTTCTGCTCCAGCTCGGCCGGGAATTGCTCGCGCTCGATCTGCTGCTCCAGCACGTACATCAGGTGCACCGGGTTGGCTGCCACCTCGGTGGAATCGAAGTTGAAGACCTTGGAGATGATCTTGAAGGCGAAGCGCGTGCTGACGCCGCTCATGCCTTCGTCCACGCCAGCGTAGTCGCGGTACTCTTGGTAGCTCTTGGCACGCGGGTCGGTGTCCTTGAGGTTCTCGCCGTCGTAGACCTGCATCTTGCTGAAGAGACTGGAGTTCTCCGGCTCCTTCAGCCGCGTGAGCACCGCGAACTGGCTCATCATCTTGAGCGTGCCCGGTGCGCAGGTAGCATTGGCCAGTGAGGAGTTGCGGATGAGCTTCTCGTAGATCTTGACCTCCTCGCTCACACGCAGGCAGTACGGCACCTTGACGATGTAGATGCGATCTAGGAAGGCCTCGTTGTTCTTGTTGTTGCGGAACGCCTTCCACTCGCTCTCGTTGCTGTGCGCCAGCACCACACCGTCAAAAGGAATCGCGCCGAAGCCCTCGGTGCCCTTGAAGTTGCCTTCCTGCGTGGCCGTGAGCAGCGGGTGCAGCACCTTGATGGGCGCCTTGAACATCTCCACGAATTCCAGCAGCCCCTGGTTGGCCAGGCACAGGCCGCCGGAGTAGCTGTAGGCGTCGGGGTCGTCCTGGGCATAGGTCTCGAGCTTGCGGATGTCAACCTTGCCCACCAGCGAGCTGATGTCCTGGTTGTTCTCGTCGCCGGGCTCGGTCTTGGCGATGCCGATTTGCTTGAGGATCGACGGGTGGCGCTTGACGACGCGGAACTTACGGATGTCGCCGCCGTACTCCTCCAACCGCTTGACGGCCCATGGCGAAAGCACGCGGTTGAGGTAGCGGCGCGGAATGCCGTATTCCTTTTCTAGGATCGCGCCATCCTCCACCGCATCGAACAGGCCCAGCGGGCTCTCGTTCACCGGCGAGCCCTTGATCGCGTAGAAGGGCACCTCCTGCATGAGCTGCTTCAGGCGCTCGGCAATGGAGCTCTTACCGCCGCCGACCGGACCCAGCAGATAGAGGATCTGCTTCTTCTCCTCCAACCCCTGCGCGGCATGGCGGAAGTACGAGACCACCTGCTCGATCGAGTCCTCCATGCCGTAGAACTCGGCAAAGGCGGGATAAATCTTGATGACCTTGTTGGCGAAGATACGCGACAGGCGCGGGTCGTTGCGCGTGTCAATCATCTGTGGGTCCCCGATGGCCTTGAGCATGCGCTCGGCCGCGGTGGCATAGGCCAACGGGTTGCGCTTGCACTCCGCGAGGTATTCCTCCAGCGAGAGTTCTTCCTCGCGGGTGCGTTCGTAACGGGCGGCGAAGCTGCTGATCACGTCCATGGGACCTCCTTGAATGGAAGACGCACACAGGCGGTAGCCGGCCGCCAGAGCGTCTGGGAAGTTCTGATGAAGTCCCGGCTGTACGGGCCCGGGCGCCATCAGAGCTTTCCGGTCTTCAGCGTGTGGCTTGCGTGATCGTCCCTCCAAGGGAGCCAAAGTCAGCGCGATTCACCAGGCGAGTCTTTCAACAACGCCTGCCTCACCCTCAGCAAGGACCGTGCCCCATTTGGTCCTTGCATTCAGTGCCGGTCCAGCGTGCCCACATGAAGCATTTCAACGATGCTGCCTTGATATGGGCTGACACGCACACCAAGCAACCATCGCGTTACATCCGAACCCGCACCCCGGTTCATTCGTTCACATTTCGAGGCATCCAGTTCTGAGGGCTTTCCCGCATTCCGGGCTGGCTTTTTCTTCCTGCCAACGCTACCGGCTGGCTTATAGCCCCTGTGCCTTCGTTGCATTGTTTGACGGTGCACCAGGCGTCGCTGGCTACGCTGTTTCTATGTCTACCCCGCCGCTGCTTACACCTGGAAGTGCCGTATTCCTGGATTTCGACGGCACGCTGGCTGAGATCGCTCCGCATCCGCAGGCCGTGACAGTGCCTGCCAGCTTGCCCACCCATCTGGCTGCACTGGCCAGCGCGCTGGAGGGCGCCCTGGCCATCGTTACAGGCCGGCCGATCGCCGAGATCGACCGTTTTCTGGCCCCCTTGCAACTGCCTGCCGCAGGCGTACACGGCGCCGAGCGGCGCGACGCCCAGGGCAACTGGCAGCGCCTGCCCACGCCGGCGCTGGACACGGTACTGGACCCGCTGCAAGCCTTGTGCGCCGCTCATCCCGGACTGCTGCTGGAGCGCAAATCCGTTGCCGTGGCCTTGCACTACCGCTTGGCGCCGGCACTGGAGGCTGAATGCCTGGCGGCCATGACTCTCGCCCTGGAACAACTGCCGAACATGGCGCTGATGCGCGGCAAGCAGGTACTCGAGCTCAAGCCGCGTGCCGCAGGCAAGGACGCCGCCGTGCACGCCTTCCTGGCCGAAGCGCCGTTCCGCAACCGGCGACCCTGGTTTTTTGGCGATGACGTGACCGACGAAGTGGCATTCGAGGCCGTGCAGGCCCGGGGAGGCGTCGCCGTCAAGGTGGGCGAAGGGGCCACCCGGGCCCACCACCGGGTGCAGGGCCCAGCGGCGCTGCGGCATTGGATGCAGACATCCCTACAGGCCTTCAGAGCTCCGCCTCGACCGCTGGTCTAATTCCCCGATCCAAGGGAACATGGATTCCGCCGCACCAGGCCAGCTGCGCATGCCCCTTGCTGCGAATGGCCCGTTATTGCAACCAGCCCGGGTCCACCGCACCACTTTGGTGACAATTTGCCCACGGACAGTGCCTGTGGCGGTAACTGTCAAAAGGCGGCCCGTAACGGTCCGGACTTTAGGACGGCATCCATAGCGGCCGACCTGCGCTTGCCGGGCCGGCGCCTTTCAAGGCACGCGCCCTGCCCTGCGCGCCTGACAGGCCCGCCATGCCCGTCCAGGGTACGGTGGAGGATCTTTCATGCAGCGGTGCGCCTGGAGCGCACCTGGGGACAGGTGATTCGAGATGCCGCGACTGGTCGTCGTTTCCAACCGTGTGGCCGATCCACGCAAGACCGCCGCCGGCGGCCTCGCGGTGGCGCTGGGCGAAGCGCTCAATGCCACCGGCGGACTGTGGTTCGGCTGGAGCGGCAACATCGTCGAACGAAGCGAGAGCGGGGCGCAGGGCGAGACCCAACTCCATATACAGCGGGCCGGCGACGTCACGCTGGCCACCGTGGATCTCAGCCGCGAAGACCACGACGCCTACTACCTCGGCTATTCCAACGGCGTGCTGTGGCCGGTGTTCCATTACCGCCTGGACTTGGCGGACTTCGACGCCGGCTACATCGGCGGCTACCGACGCGTGAACCGCATGTTCGCGCAGCAGTTGCTACCCTTGCTGCGGCCGGACGACGTGATCTGGGTCCACGACTACCATCTCATCCCGCTAGCCGAGGAACTGCGCACCTTGGGCTGCCGCCAGCGTATCGGCTTCTTCTTGCACATCCCGGTGCCGCCGCCACTGATCATGGCGGCCATCCCGGCGCACGAGTGGCTCATCCGCGCCCTCTTCGCCTACGACCTACTCGGGCTGCAGAGCCAGACCGACCTCAACCATTTCGCCCGCTACGTCTATACCGAGGCCCAGGCCGAGCAGGTGGCCGACGGCCGCTTCAATGCCTTTGGACGCCAGTTGCAGGTCCAGGCTTTCCCGATCGGCATCGACGTGGACGAGTTCGCCGCGCTGGCAGAGGGCCGCGAAGCCCAGGAGACACTGGCCACGATGCGCGAGCAGTACGCCAAGCGCCGCCTGCTGGTGGGCGTGGACCGGCTCGACTACTCCAAGGGCCTGCCGCAACGCCTGCGCGCCATGCGCAGCCTGCTGCAGCGCTATCCGGGCAACTGCAACAGTGCCACACTGATCCAGATCGCCTCGCCTTCGCGCGAGACGGTGGGCGCCTACAACGACCTGCGGCGCCAGCTCGAAGGCCTGTGCGGCTCCATCAACGGCAACTTCGGTGAACTCGACTGGATGCCCATCCGCTACATCCACCGCACGGTGGCGCGCAAGCGGCTGCCCGGCCTCTACCGCGCCAGCCGCGTGGCACTGGTGACGCCGCTGCGCGACGGCATGAACCTGGTGGCCAAGGAGTTCATCGCCGCGCAGGACCCGGCCGATCCAGGCGTGCTGGTGCTGTCACGCTTCGCCGGCGCCGCGGAGCAGTTGCGCGACGCGCTGCTGGTCAATCCCTACGACAGCGACGGCACGGCCGACGCCATCCAGCATGCGCTGCACATGCCGCTGGAGGAGCGTCAGGCGCGCCATGAGCGGCTACTGGCCAACATCCGCGAGTTCGACGTGCACTGGTGGCAGCGCAGCTTCCTGGAAGCGCTGCGGCAGTCGTAGCGCCCACCGCCCCCAAACAATAAATCCCGTGCCGCGGCGGAGGCACGGGATTTATTCAGCATGCTGACGAATCTGCAGCCTACCCTCTACGCTTCCTTCACGCCCAGCTTGTCCAGCAGCCCGTTGAGCTCGTCGAGCGAGCTGAAGGCAATGGCGATCTCGCCTTTCTCCCCATTCATCGTCTTGCGGCGAATGCGAATTTCCACTGCGGCGGTGAGCGCGTCGGCCAGCAGTTCCTCGATGCGCTGCAAGTCGCGCGACTTGTCCTGTGGCGCCTGCGGACCCGGCTTGGACTTAGCCGGTGCCGCTTGGCGGGCCACCAGCTTTTCTGCTTCGCGCACCGACAGCTTGCGCGCCACGATTTCGTTGGCATGCAGGATCTGTTGCGCCGGCTCCACCGCCAGCAGCGCGCGCGCATGCCCCATGTCCAGATCGCCCGCCATCAGCATCTGCTGCACCTGCGGGCACAGGTTGAGCAGGCGCAGCAGGTTGCTGGCAGCACTGCGCGAGCGACCAACGGCACGTGCGGCCTGTTCATGCGTGAGATTGAACTCCGTGACCAGGCGCTGCAGCCCCTGGGCTTCTTCCAGCGGGTTCAGGTCCTCGCGCTGGATGTTCTCGATCAGCGCCATCACGGCCGCCGACTCGTCGGGCACCTCGCGCACCAGCACCGGCACCTCTTCCAGCCCGGCGATCCGGGCCGCACGGCTGCGGCGTTCGCCGGCGATGATCTCGTAGCGCCCCTCCTCCGCGGGCCGCACCAGGATCGGTTGCATCACACCCTGGCTCTTGATGCTTTCGGCCAGCTCGTAAAGCGAGCCTTCGTCCATGCGCGTTCGCGGCTGATAACGGCCGGGCAGCAGCAGATCCAGCTTCAACGCCGTTGGCGGCGCCTCGGGCGCCTCCACGCGCGGCCCGAGCAGCGCTTCCAGGCCCAGACCGAGGCCCTTGGGTTTCTTCGTCACCATGGCGCGATTGTCGGTGATAGCCCCCCTGCCACTGCCACCCGGCGCAACAGTTCGAGACCTTGTGCCCAGTCGCCTAGACCCGATTCGGCATTGATGTGGCCGGCATCCCCCAGCATCACCAACTCGGCGCCCCAGTCCGCCGCCATGCCCGCGGCCCGCGCAGGGGTGCAGAAAGGGTCGTCGCCGCTCACCACGGCGAGCGCCGCGAAAGGCAGGCGTCGGCGCACCATGGGGCGCCAGGAATAGAGATTGGGGGGCATGTCCGCACGTTCCACGTCAGGCGGCGCCACCAGCAACGCACCGACCACACGCTGCGCGTGCTGCGAATGGGCTGCCCAGGCCGCCGCCAGTTGGCATCCGAGGCTGTGTGCTGCCAATAGCAGCGGGCCGTGCGCCTGGAGAACCGTCTCCTCCAGTTGCGCCATCCAGTCGCCGCGACGCGGCCACAGCCAATCGTCCTGCTGCACACGCGTGAAGCCGTGGCGCTGCTCCCAGCGGCTTTGCCAATGATCGGGACCGGAATCCTGCCAGCCGGGCAGGAGCAGCACTTGCAAGTCATCCATGGGGCTTGGCTTATCCTTTTACGTTTGCTCGAAGTGGAGAGGCAAAGATGAAACATACCGTGTTCGTGGACGGGCAGGAGGGCACCACCGGCCTGCGCATCCATGAGTACTTGGCGCAGCGCAACGATGTCGAGCTGTTGCGCATCGACCCGGACAAGCGCAAGGACCCCGCTGAGCGTGCCAGGCTGCTCGACGCCGCCGAAGTCTCCTTCCTGTGCCTGCCCGATGCAGCCTCGCGCGAGGCCGCCGCGCTGGTGCGCAATCCCAACGCCTGCCTGATCGACGCCAGCACCGCGCACCGCACCGCGCCAGGCTGGGTGTTCGGCCTGCCGGAACTGGCCAAGGGACAGCGCGAGTTGATCCGCCAGTCCAAGCGCATCTCCAACCCAGGCTGCCACTCCACGGCCTTCATCCTGCTGCTGCGCCCGCTGATCGATGCGGGCCTCGTGGCACCGACGCTGCCGCTGTCGGCCACCTCGCTCACCGGCTACTCGGGTGGCGGCAAGAGCATGATCGCGGACTACGAAGGCAGCGGGAATCCCAAGCTGGCCTCGCCCCGGCCCTACGGCCTGACGCTGGCCCACAAGCACATTCCCGAGATGACCGCGCACACTGGCCTGCAGGTGGCGCCGGTGTTCATGCCGGTGGTGGGCCCGTTCCTGAAGGGACTGGCGGTGAGCGTGCCGCTGCACTTCTCACAGCTTGCCTCCGGCGCCGATGCGCAGCGCCTGCATGCGGCCTACGAGGCACATTACGCCGGCGAGCGCTTCATCAAGGTGCTGCCGCTGGGCGACGCCGCCAACCTGGACGGCGGCTTCTTCGACGTGCAAGCCTGCAATGACACCAACCGCGTGGACATCGGCGTGTTCGCCAACGACAAACAGGCCATCGTCATGGCCCGTCTGGACAACCTGGGCAAGGGAGCCAGCGGCGCTGCCGTGCAGTCGATGAACATCCATCTCGGCCTGGATGAAGGCCTGGGCCTCTGAAGCCTGCCCCCACACCACACAAGCCAGCCGCCTTCGGGCGGCTTTTTGATGCCTGCTTCGTGCCGGCTCGCCCGGCCGGCATCGCCTCTCAACGCTTGGCGCAGCGCTTGACCAGCTCCTCGGCAAACTCGACGTAGGCCTGCGCCCCCTTGGCTGACGGATCGAACACCACGCCCGGCAAGCCGTAGCTGGGTGCCTCCGCCAAGCGCACGTTGCGTGGGATGACGGTATCGAACACCTTGTCACCGAAGTGCTGCTTGAGTTGCTCGCTCACCTGCTGCTGCAGCGTCATGCGCGGGTCGTACATCACGCGCAGCAGCCCAATGATCTGCAGCCGCGGGTTCAGGCTGGCATGGATCTGCTTGATGGTGTTCACCAGATCCGTCAGTCCCTCCAGCGCGAAGTATTCGCACTGCATCGGCACCACCACGCCATGCGCCGCGCACATGCCGTTGAGCGTGAGCAGGCTCAGTGAAGGCGGACAATCGACCAGCACGAAGTCATAGTCTTGATCATAGGCCGCCAGCGCTGCGCGCAGGCGGTCCTGCCGCCGCTCCACGCCCACCAGTTCCACCTCCGCGCCGGACAGCTCACGGTTCGCACCCAGCACGTCATAGCCGGCCTTGTCAGCTTTCACACAAGCATCGGCAACCGTGACCGTCTCCAGCAGCACCTCGTAAACGCTGTGCTCGAGCGTGCGCTTGTCCACGCCGGAACCCATGGTGGCATTGCCCTGCGGGTCCAGGTCCACCACCAGCACCCGTTGCCCGATACGCGCCAGACCGGCGGCGAGGTTGACGGCGGTGGTGGTCTTGCCTACACCACCCTTCTGGTTGGCGATACAAAAGATCTTGGCCATGTTCGGGATTTGTCGTAATGGTGAAGCGGACGGCGTTTTCAGCGCACCAGCCGCAAACCGAAGCCCAGCAGTGCCAGGCCAGCCAAGCGCTGCAGGGTGCGTGCCAGACGCCGGTGTGCCCGCACGTACGCCGCCACGGCATCGGCACCCGCGCATAACGCCAGGCACCATACGGCGGTGATCGCCGCGATCAGCAGCGCCATGAATGCAAAGGTCCATACGCCCTGCTGGCGCGCCGGATCGATGAACAGCGGGAAGAAGGCCATGTAGAACACGATGGCCTTGGGATTGGACAAGGTGATGAAGAAGCCCTGGCGCAGATAGCGCCCAGGCGAAACGCGTACCGGCAAGCCGCCCTCCTTGTCACGCGCCAGCAGCATCTTCAGCCCCAGCCATGCCAGGTAGCCGGCGCCGGCCAACTGCAGCGCCTTGAACAGTGCCGGATGGGCCGCCAGCATGGCCGCCACGCCCGCCACCGCCAACCACAGCAACACTTGGTCACCAATGATCAACCCCAGCGTCGCGGCCGCGCCGGCCCTGATACCGCCTTGCCCCGTGCTGCTCAGCAACATGAAAGTCCCTGGCCCAGGCAACGCCAGGAACAGGATCACGGCGGCGCAAAAGGCGCCCACATCGATGCCAAGCATGAATCCCTCCAGAGGTTCAACGCCGCCCGGCATGCACTTCCAGGCGCTCGCGAGGATTGTCCGGCTTCAACGCTGCAACCGCATCCACACCAGACAGCGCTCGGCGTCCAAGCCCGGGACAGCCAGACGTTCCACGTGAAACGCTTCCACGTCCGTGGGCAAGGTGGCGATTTCCTCCTCCGGCCGCTTGCCCTTCATCGCCATCCACAGCCCCTCGGGGGCGAGCCGCTCTCGGGTCAGCGCCACGAAGTCAGCCAGCGTCGCGAAAGCCCGGCTGGTGATCAGCTCGTAGCGACCAGGAAGCTGCTCCACCCGTGCATGCTCCGCACGCAGGTTGCGCAGTCCCAGCTCTGCCCCCACCTGCCGGATGAAAGCAGCCTTCTTGCCCACCGTGTCCACGCAGCTCACCTGCAACCCCGGACACAGCACGGCGATCAGCACGCCCGGCAACCCGCCCCCGCTGCCCACGTCCAGCAGCCGCAGCCCGTCGCAGCCAGCCAGCACGCGCTGCAAAGGCGGAAGGGCGGCCAGGCAATCCGCCAAGTGATGCGTGAATATCTGTGCCGGGTCGCGTAGAGCCGTCAGGTTGTAGGTCTTGTTCCAGCGCTGCAGCAGCGCGAGGTAGTCCTGCAATTGCCGCAACTGGCGCTCATCGGGCGCCAAACCCAGTTGTTGGGCCAGCGCCGCGATCGGCTGGGCATCGGAAACGTCCATGGGCAGATCAGGCGGCAACATCGTCACCCGCCCCAGCCGTGCTCACGGCCTTGAAATCCGTCCAGCTGCCCTTGCGCAAGTGGACCAGCAGCAAAGAGATCGCGGCCGGCGTGATGCCGGAAATGCGCGAAGCCTGCCCCAGCGTGGCCGGCCGGTGCTTGGCCAGCTTCTGGCGTACCTCGAAAGACAGCGCCGTGATCTCGGAATAGTCCAGATCCTCCGGCAACGGCAGCTTCTCGTACTGCGCCGCGCGCTGCACTTCCTCCTGCTGCTTGTCGATGTAGCCGGCGTACTTGACCCCGATTTCCACCTGTTCGATGACCGCATCGGCCAGTTCCACACCCAGCTCGGTGCGCAGCGTTTCACGTGAAACAGGGGCGTCTTCACTCGCCCGCGCCTGCTTCACCAGCGTGTCGGCCGCCGTGATCTTGTCCCAGTCCACGCCGGGACGGCGCAGCAGGTCGATCAACGGGTACTCGCGCTCGATGGCCTTGCCCAGCAGCGGCTCGGCCTGCTCAGCCGCCAGCCAGCGCGGATGCACCCAGGTCTGGCGCAGCCGCTGTGTTTCACGTGAAACAGCATCGCGCTTGCGGTTGAAGGCATCCCAGCGTGCATCGTCCACCAAGCCCAGCCGGCGCCCTTCCTCGGTCAGGCGCAGATCGGCGTTGTCCTCGCGGAGTTGCAACCGGAACTCGGCTCGGCTGGTGAACATGCGGTAGGGCTCGCTTACGCCGCGGGTGATGAGATCGTCCACCAGCACACCCAGATAGGCCTGGTCCCGCCCCGGCAACCAGGGCTCCTTGCCCTGCGCCTGCAGCGCGGCGTTGAGGCCAGCGAACAAGCCCTGGGCTGCCGCTTCCTCGTAGCCCGTGGTGCCGTTGATCTGCCCGGCGAAGAACAGGCCCTTGATGACGCGCGTCTCGAAGCTGGCCGACAGCTCGCGCGGATCGAAGTAGTCGTACTCGATGGCGTAGCCCGGGCGCAGGATGTGCGCGTTCTCCAGTCCCGGCATGGAGCGGACTGCTGCCAGCTGGATGTCGAAGGGCAGCGAGGTGGAAATGCCGTTGGGATAGAACTCGTTCGTCGTCAACCCTTCCGGCTCCAGGAAGATCTGGTGAGAGTCCTTGTCCGCGAAGCGGTTGATCTTGTCCTCGATGCTGGGGCAGTAGCGCGGCCCCACGCCCTCGATGACGCCGGTGAACATCGGGCTGCGGTCGAAGCCGCTGCGGATGATGTCGTGCGTCAGTTGGTTGGTGTGCGTGATCCAGCACGGCACTTGGCGCGGGTGCTGCGAGGCATGGCCCATGAAGCTGAACACCGGCACCGGGTCCAGGTCACCGGGCTGCTCGGTGAGCTTGGAGAAGTCGATGCTTCGCCCGTCGATGCGCGGCGGCGTGCCGGTCTTGAGGCGGCCCTGCGGCAGCTTGAGCTCCTTGAGCCGTGCCGACAGGCTCACTGCCGGCGGATCACCGGCGCGCCCGGCGCTGTAGTTCTGCAGTCCGACGTGGATCTTGCCGTCCAGGAAGGTGCCCGCCGTGAGCACCACCGTCCGAGCGCGGAAGCGCAGACCGATCTGTGTTACGGCGCCCACCACGCGGTCGCCTTCGACCATCAGGTCGTCCACCGCCTGCTGGAACAGCCACAGGTTGGGCTGGTTCTCCAAGCGACGGCGGATGGCGGCCTTGTAGAGGATGCGGTCCGCCTGGGCACGCGTGGCCCGTACCGCTGGTCCCTTGCTGGCATTGAGAATGCGGAACTGGATGCCCGCTTCGTCGGTAGCGGCAGCCATAGCGCCACCGAGGGCGTCCACCTCCTTGACCAGATGGCCCTTGCCGATCCCGCCGATGGACGGGTTGCAGCTCATCTGGCCGAGCGTTTCGATGTTGTGGGTCAGCAGCAGCGTCCGGCAGCCCATGCGGGCTGCGGCCAGCGCCGCCTCGGTGCCGGCATGACCACCGCCGACCACGATGACCTCGAATTCCTGGGGATGCAGCACGGCGCGCGCACCGCCGCTGGCGCGGCGGCGTCCTGAAGTGGCAAACCCACGATTTTAAGGTTGTGGGACTGCCTCCCCGGATGCGGGGGCATGGGCAAAGTGCCGCTCCCAGGCCCGATCGAAGAAGTAGTGCGCCACCATGTTCACCGCCGGCTCCACCAGTGTCACCGCGCCAGCCACCGTCACGCTGCCCGAGAGCGCGTAGCTGACGCCAAAGGCCGTGCACACGTGCATCACACCGAAAGCTGCTGTCTTGGCCATTTGAAACTCCTCACCAAATGAGAATGATTCTTGACAGCAATGATGCTGTTCCCAGCCCGTGCGGGCCAATGGATTGCGTTTATGGCGGCGATGGCTTGCTCTTGAGTGCCTCCCGCCTCTGTCTGCCCGCCGCTCGGCGCGGCCTCGTGGACCCAGTGTGGGGCCTCGTGGATGAAGCGGCTCAGGCCGACGCCGGCCGCTGCGTCGTCGCGCGGCGGCGCTGCCAACGCCGCGACAGCACCACCATGGCGGCGGTGAACGCCAGCAGCGTGGCGCTGCCCACAGCGGCACGACGGCGCACGGCCTTCTGCTCGGCCTGCACGCCGCGCAGCGCGGCGGACTCGTCCACGGCGGCCAGGGCCAGCAGCGGCGTACTGCCGGCACGCTGCCAGCCCAGGATGCGGCGTCCCTCCTCCGGCGGCCAAGCTTGGCTCAGCACCTCGCCGGCACGCGGCGCACGTTCGAATAGCGGCGTCACCGGAAACGGCAGTGGCTCCACCAGCCCGTCGCTGCGCGCCACGGCCACGCCATCGGGACGCACCAGCAGCAGCAGGTCACCGCGCGAGGGCTGCAGCCGCCGCAGCAGCCCGGTGAGGTAAGCGGGCGAGAGCGTGAGCAGCACCTGACCCTGGCCCGGCAGCGGCCGCACGAAGCTCACGGCCCCGGCCCCGGCCACGGGCTGGCGTGCCGGCGCGCCGATGGACAGGCCATTGCCCGGCGTCGGCAGGCCGTCGATCACCACCCGTGCCACGCTGCCGTCCAGCGACTGCAGTTGCCCCTTGCCGTCGAGCACGCCGAGTTGCAGCACCGCGCCGGGCGGATAAGGCAGCGGCGGCAGCGGCTGACGTTCGCTCCACTGCCCTCCCACCGTGGAGAGCACGAAGTCCGCCGATTGCACCAGCGTCTCGGCCTGCAGGGCCAGCGTGTCGGCCAGGTGCGCGGCACGTGCCGCCACGTTGGCCAGCGCGCGCTCGCGCGCCTGCTCCTGCGAATGGAGCAACTGGGTCCAGTAGCCGGCGCACGCCAGCACGGCGGCAGCGGGTAAGGACCAGGGAAGCAGGCGGCGGGCTCGCATCGGAACGAAGGGCGGCGGTGGCCGCTGCGCGAGAGCAGCGGCAGGAAGGCGGAATGGCGACCAGGGCCGCAGTAGGAATTCAACGATGCTGCCAGCGCAGCATTGTCCGAAGCTGACAAGCCGCCCCGGCGCAGGGCCAAGCCTGACGCCGGACAATGCCGGGTTTTCCCAAACTCCGGTTTTCCATGGACTGCCGCCCCGGCTGCGGTGCCTGCTGCATCGCGCCCTCGATCTCCAGCCCTATTCCCGGCATGCCGCAAGGTAAGCCGGCCGGCGTGCGCTGCGTGCAGCTCTTGCCGGACCTGCGCTGCGCGATCTTCAACGACCCGCGCCGCCCGGCCGTGTGCGGCTCGCTGCAGCCCTCGCCCGGGCTGTGCGCCGATTCGGCCGAGCAGGCGCTGCGCGGCTTGCTGTGGCTGGAGCAGCAGACGGCGCCTTGAACCAGGCCGCGCGCCCTGAACGCGGTGCGGCGCTTCAGCCGGTCTGCAGCAGCCGCTGCAGCTCGCCGCCCGCGATGAGCTTCTCCAGCTCCTGCGCCCCGCCCACGAGCTGCCCGCGCACGAACACCATTGGGAAGGTGGGCCAGCCCGTCCACATCTTGAGCGCGTTGCGCCGCCGCCACTGGCTGAAGTAGCTGCCGTAATCGAGGTCGAAGTGCGCGATGCCCGCGCGGTCCAGCGCCCGGCGCGCGCGCTTGGGGAAGGGGTTTTGCGCCATGCCGACCACCACCACCGGGTGCGCCGCCACCGCGCGCTGCACCTCTTCCACGATGTCGGCATGCAGCGCGGCCACGCGCTGGCGGATGGCGGGGTGCAGACGCTCTTCTGCAAGGACGGGACGCGGCATTGAAGATGCTCTACAAGGGAAGAAAGCCAAGACAGCGACTATCGTATGTGCCCCTTGCATTGAAGGAGACTCGATGAAGCTTTACTACAGCCCTGGCGCCTGTTCGCTCAGTCCGCACATCGTGCTGCACGAGGCCGGCCTGCCCTGCGACCTGGTGCTGGCCAGCACCAAGACGCACAAGCTGCCGGACGGGACCGACTACTACACCCTCAACCCCAAGGGCTCCGTGCCGCTGCTGGAACTCGACAACGGCGAGCGCCTCACCGAAGGCCCGGCCATCGTGCAATACCTGGCCGACCAGGTGCCGGACCGCAAGCTCGCGCCGGCCTTCGGCACCATGGCGCGCTACCGGCTGATCGAGTGGCTCAACTTCATCACCAGCGAACTGCACAAGGGCTTCGGCGCCTTCTTCATGCCCGGCATGCCCGATGAGGCCAAGGCGCTGTACCGCAACCGCCTGCGCCAGCGCCTGCAGTACGTGGACGAACAACTGGCCGGCAAGTCTTACCTGATGGGTGACGACTTCACGGTGGCCGACGCCTACCTGTTCACCGTTACCAACTGGACCGTTCCCACGCAGGTGGACATCTCCGACCTCGCCAACCTGCAGGCTTTCCGCGAGCGCATGCTGGCGCGGCCCAGCGTGCAGGCGGCGATGAAGCACGAGGGATTGATCAAGTAAGTCCTGCAGCGGCGGCGCGCGAAGCTGGGCAGCCTTTTCCAGCCGTCACGCCAGCCGCGCCGCCGCCAGCAGCTCCTGCGTGTAAGGCTGCCGCGGCGCGCTGAACAGCTGCTCGGCCTCGCCCTCCTCCACCATTTCGCCCTGGCGCATCACGATCACGCGATGCGACATGGCTCGCACCACGGCCAGGTCGTGGCTGATGAAGACGTAGCTCAGCCCGTAGCGCCGCTGAAGTTGCGCCAGCAACGACAACACCTGCTGCTGCACCGACACGTCCAGCGCCGAGGTCGGTTCGTCGAGCACCAGCAGCTCCGGCTCCAGCACCACCGCGCGCGCGATGGCGATGCGCTGGCGCTGCCCGCCGCTGAACTCGTGCGGGTAGCGCTGCAGCACGTCGGCCACGCCATGGCGCGCGCTCAACCCCACCTCGTCCAGCATCTTCAGCACGCGCGCCTCGCGCTCGGCGCGGCCGAGCTGCGGCTGGTGCAGCTCCAATCCCTCGCCCACGATCTGGCCCACGGTCATGCGCGGGCTCAAGCTGCCGAAAGGGTCCTGGAACACCACCTGCATGCGCCGGCGCATGGCGCGGAGCTGATCGCGGCCCGCGTCGTCGATGCGCTGCTCCCCCAGCCGCACCTGCCCGCCGGCAATGGGCTGCAGCGCCAGCAGCGCCATGCCCAGCGTGGTCTTGCCCGAGCCGGACTCGCCCACGATGCCCAGCGTCTCGCCGCGCTTGAGCTGCAGCGTGGCCCGCTTCACCGCCTCGAAGGGCGGCAGCCGTCGGAACCAGCTGCCCTTGCGCGCGAAATGCACCCGCACGTCCTGCCCCTGCAGCAGCACCGGCGCGTCCGGCGGCACGGGCTGCACCACGCGCTGCGGCCGGCTGCCCAGCAGTTTCCTCGTGTACGGATGCTGCGGATCACCGAACACCGCCGCCGTGTCGCCGCTTTCCACCAGCCGCCCGCGCTCCATCACGCCCACGCGGTGCGTGAAGCGGCGCACCAGGTTCAGGTCGTGCGTGATGAACAGCAGCGCCATGCCCATCTCGGCCTGCAGCTCGTCGAGCAGCGCCAGGATCTGCGCCTGGATGGTCACGTCCAGCGCCGTCGTGGGCTCGTCGGCGATCAGCAGCTTGGGCTTGCAGGCCAGCGCCATGGCGATCATGGCGCGCTGGCGCTGTCCGCCCGAGAGCTCGTGCGGGTAGGCGTCCACCCGCCGCTGCGGCTCCGGAATGCCGGTTCGCGCCAGCAGCTCGATCGCCCTGGCCCGCGCCGCGTTGGGCCGCAGCGCCTCGTGCAGCTCCAGCACCTCGGCGATCTGGTTGCCCACGCTGTAGAGCGGGTTCAGCGCCGTCATTGGCTCCTGGAAGATCATGCCGATCTCGCGCCCGCGCAGGCCGCGCATGCGCCGCTCGCCGGCCTGCACCAGGTCCTCGCCGCCGAAGCGGATCGCGCCGCTGGTCCGGGCCCCGTCCACCAGCCGCAGCACCGACAGCGCGGTGATCGACTTGCCGCTGCCCGACTCCCCCACCAGCGCGAACTTCTCGCGGGGGCGAACCTGGAAGCTGACGTCGTTGACGACCGCGTGGTTGCCGAAACGCACCGTCAGGTGCTCGACCTCCAGCAGCGCGGCGCCGGATGCTTGCCTGCTCATCGGGTTGGTGTCGCTCATGACTTGCGGGTGTCGAAGGCGTCGCGCAGCGCGTCACCGATGAAGGTCAGCAGCAGCATCGTGATCACGAGCAGAGTGAAAGTCGGGACGATGATCCACCAGGCGTCGAGGTTGGCCTTGCCCTGGTTGAGCAACTCGCCCAGCGAGGGCACCGTCGGCGGCACGCCCAGGCCCAGGAAGTCCAGCGAGGTCAGCGACAGGATCGCCGCGCTCATGCGGAAGGGTAAAAACGTGATCACCGGCGTGAGCGAGTTCGGCAGCACGTGGCGGAAGATGATCTGGCGGTTCGACAGCCCCAGCGCCCGCGCCGCCTTCACGAAGTCCAGCGAGCGGTTGCGCAGGAACTCCGCGCGCACGTAGTCCGACAGCCCCATCCAGCCCCACAGCGACAGCAGGACCAGCAGCAGCAAGAGGGACGGCTCGAAGATGGACGCGAAGATGATCAACAGGTACAGCTCCGGCACCGCGCCCCAGACCTCGATGATGCGCTGCAGCGTCAGGTCCAGCTTGCCGCCGAAGTAGCCCTGCAGCGCGCCGGCCAGGATGCCCAGCACCGTGCCCACCGCCGTGAGCGCCAGCGCGAACCAGATGCTCACCCTGAAGCCGTAGAGCAGCCGTGCCAGCATGTCGCGGCCCTGGCTGTCGGTGCCCAGCACGTTGCGCTCGCTCGGCGGCGCCGGGTCGGGCTCCTTGGAGAAATAGTCGGTGGACGTGGCCGAGTGCGGATTGGGCGCGCTCAGCCGCCAGTTGCCGGGCTTGTCGAACTGCGCGGTGATGAAGGGGTCCTTCCAGTCCGTGGCCGTGGCGAAGTCGCCGCCCAGCGCCGTCTCCGGCGGGTTGCTCAGCACCGGAAAGAACCATTGCCCCTCGTAGCGCGCCACCAGCGGCCGGTCGTTGCTCACGACCTCGGCCAGGGTGGAGAACAGCAGCATCGCCAGGAACACCCACAGCGACACCACACCCAGGCGGTTGCGCTTGAAACGGGCCCAGGCGCGCTGGTTGGGCGAGCGGTGTTCGCCCGCGCCTGCGCCCACTGCGGCGGCGGCCTCGGCCGTGGCGCCGGCCGGCGGCTGCGCCATCAGGTCCACGGGACGGTCGCTGCCCTGGGCGGCGGCGGGGGTGGCGGCGCTGCGGTCGGAGACACCGGGCACGATCGGTTGAGAACTCATGCGCTGCGCCTCACTTGCCCACGCTGCCGAACTGCACGCGCGGATCGACCACCACGTACAGCAGGTCCGAGATCAGCTTCACCACCAGGCCGATCAGGGTGAAGAGGTAGAGCGAGCCCAGCACCACCGGATAGTCGCGCCGGATCACGGACTCGTAGGCCAGCAGCCCCAGCCCGTCGAGCGAGAACAGCGTCTCGATCAGCACCGAGCCGGCGAAGAAGGCGCCGATGAAGGCCGCCGGGAAGCCCGTCACCAGCGGGATCAGCGCGTTGCGGAAGATGTGCTTGTAGAGCACGCGCCGCTGCGACAGTCCCTTGGCGCGCGCCACCAGCACGTACTGCTTGCGCATCTCCTCGACGAAGGTGTTCTTGGTCAGCATGGTCATGACGGCGAAGCTGCCGATCACCAGGCAGATCAGCGGCAGCGTCAGGTGCCAGAAGTAGTCGGCGATGCGCGCCGGCCAGCTCAGCGTGTCCCAGTCGTCGGAAGTCAGCCCGCGCAGCGGGAACCATTCGAAGAAGGTGCCGCCGGCAAACAACACGATCAGCAGCACGCCCAGCACGAAGCCGGGGATGGCGTAGCCCACCAGCACCGCCAGCGTGGTCAGCGCGTCGAAGCGCGTGCCCTCGCGCACCGCCTTGGCCACGCCCAGCGGGATCGAGACCAGGTAGGAGATGAAGAAGGTCCACACCCCCAGCGAGATCGACACCGGCAGCTTCTCCTTGATGAGCGTCCACACGTCCTTGTTCTGCAGGAAGCTCTTGCCCAGGTCGAAACGCGCGAACTGGCCCAGCATCTCGAAGTAGCGCACGTGCGCGGGCTTGTCGAAGCCGTAGAGCTTCTTGAGCTCCTCGATCTGCCGGGCGTCGCTGTCGCGCCCGGCCTTGTAGACGTCGCCCTCGCCGCCGCCGCGCTGGTTGGCACGCGCCTCGGCCAGCAGTTGCTCCACCGGCCCGCCGGGCACGAACTGGATCACGATGAAGGTGATGGTCAGCGCCCCCAGCAGCGTGGGGATCATCAGCAGCAGCCGCTTGAAGATGTAGCCGAGCATTCAGGCCTCTCCCTTTTTCCACCAGCACATGATCGGCCAGGCGCTGTGGTCGCCCGAGGTGTCGATGCCGAAGTACAGCGGCGTCTTGTCCGGGATGCCGAAGCGGTTCCAGTACGAGGCGCGCTCGGCGGAGACGTACACGTCGGGCACCTGCCAGTGGTTCCACATCACCACGCGGTCCATGGCGCGGCAGCAGTCGCGCAGCTCGGCCAGCGTGCGCGCCTTGCCCATGACGGCCAGGATGTGGTCGATGGCCGCGCTCTTGATGCCGCGGAAGTTGTCGTTGCCCTTCTCGTCCGCGGCCTGCGAGCCGTAGCTGGTGATGTAGCCCGCGGCGTTGGGCAGCGAGAACTTGCCTTCGACGATGGTGATGATGTCGAAGTCGTAGTTCTCCAGCCGGTTGCGGTAGAGCGCGAAATCGACGTTGCGCTCCTTGAGCGTGATGCCCAGCTTCTCGCAGTTCTTCTGCCAGTCGGTGATGCGCCCGCCGGTCTCGCCGGGGTTGAGGTACTCCAGCTCCAGCGCCCGGCCCTGCGCATTGCGCAGCCGGCCATCGCCGTCGAGCTTCCAGCCCGCCTCTTCGAGCAGGCTGCGCGCCTTGAGCAGGTTGCGCCGCAGCTCCGCCGCGCCGCCGGCGGTGCTGGGCGGCCGGTACGCGGGGCCGAACACCTCCGGCGGCAGCTCCTTGCGGTAGGGCTCCAGCAGTTTCAATTCGCCCGGCCCGGGCAGGCCCTCGGCCGCGAACTCCGAGTTGTTGAACACGCTGTAGGCGCGCTTGAGCAGGCCGAAGCGGTTGATGCGCTCGAAGTCGTAGGCCAGCGCGATGGCCTCGCGCACGCGCCGGTCCCGCAGCAGCTCGCGCCGGGTGTTGAAGTGGTGGCTCTGCAGGCCCTGGCCGGTGGCGGTCTCGAAGCTCTTCTTGACGATGCGCCCGCCCTCCCACTTCGGCCCCTTGTGCTGGCGCACCCAGGAGCGCGAGCTGTACTCCTTGTAGATGTCGTACTCGCCGGTCTTGAAGGCCTCGAAGGCCACCGCGGCGTCCTTGTACATGCGGTAGACCACGCGGTCGAAGTTGAACCAGCCGCGGCGCGCGGGATGGTCCTTGGCCCAGTAGTCCGGGTTGCGCTGGAATTCGATGCGCCGTCCCATGTCCACCGCGGCGATGGTGTAGGGGCCGGTGGTGATCGGGTACTCCGTAACGATCTGGTCGAAAGGCTTGGGCTTGCCGTCCGCGCCCAGCCCCCACTTGCGCGAGAACACCGGCAGGCCGCCGATCAGGAACAGCGTGTCGGTGCTCTTGTCCTTGACGCCGAAGCGCACCGTGCGCTCGTCGAGCACCGTCACCGGCCCGGCCGGCGCGTAAGCCTGCACCAGCGCTGGCGAGGCCTGCTTGCTGGTGACCATGTCGAAGCTGTGCTTCACGTCGGCCGCCGTCACCGGGTCGCCATTCCAGAAGCGCGCCTTGGGATGCAGCCTGAACGTGATCGAGGACTTGTCCGGCGCAACCTGAAAACGCTCGGCCAGCAGCCCGTACATGGTCTGCGGCTCGTCGTCCGAGGCGGTGCACAGCCCTTCGAACATGAACAGCCCCACCCCCGCCGGCGCGTTGCCGCGCACGGTGAAGGGGTTGAACTTGTCGAAGCTGGTGCGCCGGTCCGGGTTGCGCAGCCGCAGCACGCCGCCCTTGGGCGCGTCCGGGTTGACGTACTCGAAATGCGTGTAGCCCTCGGGGTACTTGGGCTCGCCGAAGGTGGCCAGCGCGTGCACCCAGCGCCCGCCCTCGGCGGCGGGAGCGGCGTCCGCCGGGGCGGCGGGTGTGGTTGCAGGGCCGTTGGGCGCGGCGGGCGCCGCCTGGGCGCGGGACTGGGCGATCGCCGCCAGTGCCGGCCAGGCCGGCCACAGGCCGGTGGAAAGCAGCAGCGCCGCGGCGCGGCGCCGGTCACGCCGCGGTGCCGCGGCAGGCTTGTTTGGCATCTTTGTCAACGGGCGGACCCGCAGGTCCGGGGTTGGAGGAGGCGCGCCGATCATGCGCGAAATGGCGCCGCGGCGGCAACGCGGCCCCGCGGAACCCCGGCACCGGCGTGCCGGCGCGCATCACCACGAGACGCACGCCCCCAGCCGGCCGGAAACGCCTGGCCCGCGCCGTGCTCTCACCACCGTGTCCGCTCCCACCAGAAGGATTGCCCCATGGAACTGCTCACCGACCCGCAAGCCTGGATTGCCTTCTTCACGCTCACCGCGCTGGAGCTGGTGCTGGGCATCGACAACATCATCTTCATCTCGATCCTGGTCGATAAGCTGCCGCGCGAGCGGCGCGAGTTCGCCCGGCGCCTGGGCTTGTTCCTGGCGATGTTCATGCGCGTGGGATTGCTGCTGGTGCTGGCGTGGATCGTGGGGCTGGTGGAGCCGCTGTTCACGGTGCTGAACCAGGAGATCTCGGGCCGCGACCTGATCCTCATCCTGGGCGGGCTGTTCCTGGTCTGGAAGAGCACCGGCGAGATCCACCAGGCGCTCGAAGGCGAGGAGGGTCACGAATCCAAGGCCGTGGCCACGAGCTTCGGCGCGGTGATCCTGCAGATCATGGTCATCGACCTGGTGTTCTCGCTGGACTCGATCATTACCGCCGTGGGCATGGTGGAGGAGGTGGCGGTGATGATCGCCGCCGTCGTCGCCTCGGTGGGGATGATGATGCTGTTCGCCGGCCCCATCGGCCGCTTCGTCTCCGACCACCCGACCATCAAGATGCTGGCGCTGTCCTTCCTGGTGGCCGTGGGCGTGGTGCTGCTGGCCGAAGGCTTCGGCCATCACGTGCCCAAGGGCTACATCTACTTCGCGATGGCCTTCTCGCTGGTGGTGGAGATGCTCAACCTGCGCATGCGCAAGCGCGCCGAGCAGCCCGCGCGGCTGCGCTCGCCCTACGCGCCGGACGACGCCAACCCGCCGCTGCGCTGAACGAACGTCCTGGACGCGGCCCGGCGCGCGGCGCACCATCGCGCCGCGGCTCCCGCGCCGCGACCGCCAAGGAGGTTTGCGATGAAGAAGGTCCTGCTCACCCTGGCACTGGCCGGCGCCACCGGCCTGGCCCTGGCGCACAACTGCCCCAACGAGATGAAGGCCATCGACGCCAAGCTCGCCACCAACCCCAGCCTCGCCAGCGCCGACATGGACAAGGTGAAGCAACTGCGCGCCGAAGGCGAGGCCGCGCACAAGGCCGGCAAGCACGACGAGTCGATGCAGAAGCTGGGCGAGGCCAAGAAGCTCCTCGGCATCTGAACGCCGCTGCCTGACGCATCAAGGGCCGCCTCCGGGCGGCCCTTTTGCTTGGGCTGCGCCTTTCCGCTCCATGCAACCCGGCGTGCAAGTGCGCGCAATGCGGCCGTCTCGGGCGGCACCTAAATTGATTCGCATGGACACCACCACCACCCCCTCTTCCACGCCCACTCCCGATACGGTCCGGCACCCGCGCCAGGTCGAGCGCCTGGTGGCGGGCACGCCCACCAGCGACGGTGCAGGGGTAAAGCTCACGCGCGTGCTGACGCAAGCGCTGCAGCGCCGGCTGGACCCGTTCCTGATGCTCGACGCCTTCGGCACCGACAACCCCGACGACTACATCGCCGGCTTCCCCGACCACCCGCACCGCGGCTTCGAGACCGTGACCTACATGATTGCCGGGCGCCTGCGCCACCGCGACAGCGCCGGCCACGAGGGCCTGCTGCAGAACGGCGGCGTGCAGTGGATGACGGCTGGCCGCGGCCTGGTGCACAGCGAGCTGCCCGAGCAGGAGGAAGGCCGCATGGAAGGCTTTCAGCTCTGGCTGAACCTGCCGGCGGACCGCAAGCTGTGCGACCCGGGCTACTGGGACATCGCCTCGGCGCAGATTCCCGAGCTCCGGACGGCCGAGGGCGTGCGCGTGCGCGTCATCGCCGGCAGCAGCCACGGCGTGGCCGGCGCCATGCAGCGCGAGCGCACCGAGCCGCTGTACCTGGACCTGCACCTGCCGCCCGGCGCCGCCTTCGAACAGGCGCTGCCGGCCACGCACAACGCCTTCGCCTACGTCTACCGTGGCGCGCTGCGCATCGGCGAGACAGAGGTGCCGCTGCAGCGCATGGCGATCCTGCGCAACGAGGCCGGCAGCGACGGCGTGCGGCTGCAGGCCGGCGCCGAGGGCGCGCGGGCGCTGCTGATCGCCGGCCGGCCGCTGAACGAGCCCATCGCGCAGTACGGCCCCTTCGTCATGAACTCCAACGAGCAGATCTTCCAGGCCGTGGAGGATTTCCGCGCCGGACGCTTCGCGTAAGGCGAAGGCTCCCAGCCCCCGGACACCACGCCGGGGGCCTCCCTTAAGCTCGGCAGCCATTGAGTTACCGACCGCGCACGCGCGCGGCTGCCATGGCTTTCGACTTCTGGAACCTGCTCACGCGCCTGGGCGAGGCGCAGATCCTGCTGCCCGCGATGTTCGCCACCTGCCTCTGGCTGGGGCTGCGCTCCCACAAGCCGCGCGCGGCGCTGGTGTGGGGCGGCTGCACTGCGGTGGCGGCGCTGCTGACCACCATCACCAAGGTGGCCTTCTTCGGCTGGGAGATCGGCTACGCGCCGCTGAACTTCACCGGCATCTCCGGCCACGCGATGTTCTCCACGGCGGTGCTGCCGGTGCTGTTGCGGGTGCTGGTGTCCGACCGCGGCCCGCGCCGCCAGGCCGCCGCGGTGGCCGCGGGCGTGCTGCTGGCGGCGCTGATCGCCTGGTCGCGCGTGCTGGTGCTGGCGCACTCGCCGGCGGAGGCGCTGCTGGGCTTCGCGCTGGGGCTGG
>NZ_CALAOH010000176.1 GCF_937926365.1 uncultured Azohydromonas sp.
CCGGGACCGTCCGCCGCGCCGCCCGCCCCGGCACCGCCGCCGTCCGCGGGCCGGGCCTCCACGAGCGGGCAGGCGCGCAGCGTCCGCAGCCAGTGCTCCAGGTCGCCCGGCAGACGCTTGAGCAGGTCGCCCAGCGCCTGGAGCTGCTCGGCGTTCCAACCCAGCAGCTCATGCGGACGCGCGTGCAGCTCCTGCAGCAGCAGGCAGCTGTGGCCGCGGCTTTCCATGTGCGCCACCAGCGCGCCGCACAGCAGCACGAGGGGAGGGGCGTCAGGTATCAAGTCCAGCGCGAAGCGCGCGACGGCGGCGTCGAGGTGCCGGATCCAGCCCGCGCGCGCCCAGCACAGCAGTTCATCGAGCAGGTCCTGCGCGCTCAAACGCTCCAGCGCGTCGATCCAGTCCAGGGTGTCCACGTCTTTGCGCGGTTTCACGAGCAGGTCTCCTCATCCGCCCCCAGAGCCGCATCCAGCGCCTCCAGCAGCTCCAGCTCCGGCGCCACCAGCAGGCAGCCGCGCTGCGCGTGGCCGATGCCGCGCAGGAAGAAGTACAGCGCGCCGCCCAGGTGCTCGGCCGGGTCGTAGGCCTCGCCCAGGCGCGAGCGCAGCTGCCGGTGCAGCGCCAGCAGGTACAGCGCGGCCTGCACGTCGTAGCGGTGCGCCGCCATCGCGGCCTCCAGCGCGGCCGAGCCGTAGGCGGCGTCCGTCGCGCCCAGCGCGTTGGACTTGTAGTCCAGCACCCAGTAGCGCCCGCCGTGCTCGAACACCAGGTCCGCGAAGCCCATCAGCATCCCGCGCAGCCGGCGCTGCGGCAGGGACGGGCGCTCGCGCCCGGGCAGCAGGTGCTGCCGGCACAGGGCATCCACCCGCGCCGCGTCCAGCCCCTGACTGGGCAGCCAGAACTCCATCTCCGGCAGCGTGCCGCGCAGCCCCGACAGCGGCACGCCCAGCGGCGGCAGCTCGGTGTCCACGGCCACGCTCAGCCACTCCAGCACGTCGTCGGCGCGGTTGCTCCAGCCCTGGCGCTCGCAGCGCCGTTTCAGCTGCTCGCGCACCGTCTCGTCCGCCAGCTTGAAATCCTCGCCGGCGAGCCATTCGAGCTGGTCGTGCAGGAAGTTGCCCGCGAAGCTGCCGCGCGGGAACCGGTGCCAGGCCGCACCCGCAGGGGGCGACAGCGAGGGCAATCCCTCTTCGAACTCGTCGCTCTCGCGCACCGGCGCGTCTTCCAGCCGCTCCAGCGGCAGCACGGGCAGGTGTTTCACCAGCTTGCTGAAGCTGCCGATGCTCCAGTCGCGCTCGAAGCGCGCCGCGTACTCCGCTCCCGGCTGCAGCGCCGGCGCGTCGTCGCGCGGCAGCAGCGGCGTGGCGGCGCAGGCGGCCTGGGCCTCCAGCACCGCGATGGAAGCGCACTCGCCGCAGGCCTCTCGCAGCCGCGCCAGGACCTCGCCCTCGGCAATGGCCTCGCCCCCGCCCAGCAACTGCCCGAAGGCGCTGCGGTGCAGCACGCAGTTCTTCGCCTGCCCCTTCCTCAGCGCCGCGATGCCCACCCACAGCGCATGGCGGGCACGGGTCAAGGCCACGTACAGCAGCCGCAGGTCCTCGCGCAGCCGGTCGCGGTCGCCCTGCTCCAGCGCCTCGGCGCTGAGGTCGAAACTCAGCTGCCGCGCGCCATCCTCGCCAATCCATTCGATGAAGCTGCGCCCGCGCTTGTCCACCGGCCGGAAGTCACAGGCGAAAGGCAAATAGACCAGCGGGTACTCCAGGCCCTTGGACTTGTGGATCGTCACCACCTTCACCAGGTCGGCGTCGCTCTCCAGCCGCACGATGCGCTCGTCGCCTTCGGCCGCGTCCTCGTTCTCGATCTGCTCGGTGAACCAGCGCACCAGCGCCTGCTCGCCGTCGAGCTGCGCGCTGGCCGCCTGCAGCAGCTCGGCGATGTGCAGCACGTTGGTCAGCCGCCGCTCGCCATCGGGCGCCGTCAGCCAGCGCGCCGGCAGCGCCAGGCGGTGCAGCGTCTGGCGCAGCATGGTCAGCACGCCCTGGCGCTCCCACACCGAGCGCAGCTCGCGCAGCGTCTCCAGCCGCTGCTCCCAGGCCTCGTCGTCCACCGCGAGCCGGGCCAGCTCCGCCAGGCTCAGGCTCACCAGCGAGGTGGCGTAGGCCGCGCGCGCCAGCCGCATGTCCAGCGGCGCCGCCACCGCGCGCAGCCAGCGCAGCAGGTCGCGCGCCTCGGCGCTGGCGAAGACCGAATCCTTGTCCGAGAGATAGACCGACGCGATCTCGCGCCGGCGCAGCTCGCGCCGCACGCACTCGGCCTCCACGCCGGTGCGCACCAGCACCGCGATGTCCGCCGGGCGCAGCCTCGTGAAACCGTCTTGCGGATGCTCGAAGCCCGCGCGCGGGTCGTTGAGCAGCGTGGCAATGGCCTCGGCGCAGCGCTCGGCCGCGCGCTGGCGGTGGCTCTCGGCGTTGCCCAGCTCGGCGTCCACGTGCAGCGACAGCGCCGGCACCTCGCCCGCGCCGCAGACGAAACGCTCCTCCCGCCCGCGCGCGTCCACCGGCTGGAAGGGCAGGGGGTTGTCGGCGCCGGCGCGGAACAGGAACGCTCCCGCGCCGCCCTCGCGCGCTTCCGCCTGCTCGAACAGTTGATTGACCGCCCGCACCAGCGCCTGCGTGGAACGGTGGTTCGTGCCCAGCACGTAGTGCCGCCCGGCGGTGGCGCGGCGCGCGCCCAGGTAGCTGTGGATGTCGGCGCCGCGGAAGGCGTAGATCGACTGCTTGGGGTCGCCAATGAGCAGCAGCGCGCTGCCGCGCGCGCACTCGGCCGTGCGGTAGAGCCGGTCGAAGATGCGGTACTGCAGCGGCGAGGTGTCCTGGAACTCGTCCACCAGCGCCACCGGGTACTGCGACAGGATGCGCTCGCGCAGCCGCTCGCCCGCGCCCGGGTCGTGCAGCGCCGCGTCCAGCCGCACCAGCATGTCGGCGAAGCCGTAGGCCCCGGCCTGCGTCTTCAGCTCCGCCAGGCGCCGCGCGATGCACTGGGCGGCGTGGCGGCGCAGTTGCGCCTTCAGGTCGGGCAATTGCGCCAGCGCCTCGTACAACCGGTCGATGGCCTCGAACTCCGGCGGCAGCGTCAGCTCCGGCTTCACCGCCTCCTGCATGCCCGCCACCGAGAAGCGGCGCCGGCCACTGTCGGGCAGCTCCGGATCGAGCTTGCCCGGCGTCGCGGCCCAGGCGTCGAGTTGATCCAGCCAGGGCTCGTAGTAGCGCGGCTGCAGCTTGCGCCGGTCCAGCAGGCAGACCTTGCGCGCCTGCTGCGCGCTGAACCACTCGCGCAGTGCCTGCACCTTCTCCGGCCAGCCCTGCTTGAGGCGCTGCAGGTGCTTCATCTGCTCGGCCAGCACGCGGCTGCACAGCTCGCCCAGCGCCGGCGGGGCCGCGTCGCCCGCGCCGATGCGCGGCACCAGCGCCGCCACGTCGCCGTGCAGCGCGCCCACGTCGGGCCAGAGCCCGAAGACGGCGTCCAGCGCGGTGTCGTCCAGCGGATAGACCTGCTGGCGCCAGTAGTCGCGCACCGCCTCCTCCAGCAGCCGGCGCTCGTCGGCCAGCAGTTGCTCGTCGAAGAGGTTGCGGCTGTCGAAGGCGTGCTCGCGCAGCATGCGCTGGCACCAGGCGTCGATGGTGTGCACCGCCGCGTCGTCCATGGCCTCGGCGGCGCAGGCCAGGCGCCAGGCCGCGCGCGTGCGCTCCGGTCCGTCCGCGCAGGACGCCAGCAGCCCGCGCAACAGCGCATCACCCTCCTTGGGCGCCAGCTCGCCCCGGAAGCAGCGCGCCGCCTCGCACAGCCGTGCGCGGATGCGATCCGACAGCTCGCGCGTGGCCGCGCGCGTGAAGGTCATCACCAGGATCTCGCTGGGCAGCAGCGGGCGGTGGAAGGCGCCGTCCTCGCCGCCGTGGCCCAGCACCAGGCGCAGGTACAGCGCCGCGATGGTGTAGGTCTTGCCCGTGCCGGCGCTGGCTTCGATCAGGCGGCTGCCCCACAGCGGCAGGCGCAGCGGGTCGAGGATCTCACTCATCGCCCGCCTCCCCGGCGCCGGCCTGCGCCAGCACCGTCACGCCGGAAGCCGCCCACGACACCAGCGGACCGTAGAGCCGCGGCGCGAATTCCTGGAAGCGGCCGTCGCGCGTGAGCGCCTCGAAGTCCGGATACAGCCGCGCCAGGCAGGGCTCCTCGCTCTCGGGGCTGACGGGGCCGAAGCCCCCGCCCTCGTACACCTCCTGCGCCTTGCCGTCGGTCACGAAGGCCAGCGCGGTGCGGCAGGCCAGCGGCAAGGGGCTTTCCATGCCCTGGCGCCACAGTGCCAGCAGCGTGCGCAGCGTCTCCTGCGCGGCGGCCTGAGGCAGCGGCTGCAGCGCCAGCACCGCGTCGCGCGAGACGATGCGCGCCTGCAGCGCCACGCCGCAGGCGCTGGCCACCAGGTGCCGCACCCAGTGCTCGATGAATTTGTCCGTGCGCGCCTGGCCCTCGCGCTGCAGCACGCTGGGCGAGAGTTTCAGCAACACCGGGCCCTCGGGACCGCTGCGCAGCTCGGTGAGCCAATCCTCCAGCCGCACGCCCTCGTGCGCGAAAGCCAGCGCTTCCTTGGGCGCGGCCTGCGAGAACTCGCGCTGCAATTTCAGCCACTGGCGGTGCATCCACTGCGCCGGGGCCAGCAGCGCCTGGCGCTGGCGCTCGCCGATGGCGTTCATGGGCAACCGGCCGCTGCGCTGGATGCGCCGCGCGCGGCGCTCGATCTCCTCCGGCGTGCAGCGGTGCGCGTCGGCCAGCAGCTCGCCGATCAGCGTCCACGCCTCCAGCCCGTTGAGGCCGAAGGGCTCGTCGTCCTCGCCAGGCGGCTCGCCCTCGTCGAAATTCACGCCCAGGCGGCGCACGAAGTAGTCCGACACCGGGTTTTTCAGGAAGGCCGCCAGGCGCTGGATGGTGAGCAGCTGCGTCTCGGCCTCGAAGCGCGGCGGCTCGGCCTCGGCCGGCGCCGCCTCGCCCGCGTGATGCGCGGCGCGCCACTCGCGCGCCCAGGTGCGCAGCGCCGCGCCGGCCTCGAAATAGCGCCGGCTGAAGGGTTGCAGCGGGTGCTCGGTGGTGAGGCGCTTGCACAGCCCCTCGCCCCAGCCGGCGTCGAGGTAGTCGCGCAGCTGGGACACCAGCACCGAGGGCGGCTGCTCGCTGTTGTCGCGCACGCTGCGCCCGCTCCAGCTGATGTAGAGCCGCCGCCGTGCCGACAGCAGCGCTTCCAGCATCAGGTAGCGGTCGTCGTCGCGGCGCGAGCGGTCGCCGGGGCGGCGCTGGCCGGGCAGGGCCATGAGGTCGAAATCGGCACGGTGCGTGCGGCGCGGATAGTCGCCATCGTTCATGCCCAGCAGGCACACCACCTCGAAGGGAATGGAGCGCATGGGCATCAGGGTGCAGAAGGTGACGCCGCCGTCGAGGAAGCGCCGGCGCAGCGTGGGCTCGTCCAGCCCGGTGAGCCAGCCCTCGCGCAGCACTTCCAGCGGGACGGCTTCCTCGAAGCCGCCGGCCTGTGCCGCCTCCAGCCAGCCCTCCAGGGCCTCCTGCAGCAGCGCCAGCTGCTGGCGCTCGGCCTCGTCCGTGGCCTCGAAAAAACTCTCCAGCAGCGCGCGGGCGCGCTCGCCCCACTGCGCCGGCGTGGCGGGCGTGGCCGCCAGCTCGTGCCAGCGGTGCAGCTCATCGACCAGCACCGCCAGCGAGCCCGCGCCGGCCGCCTCCAGGCCGCCGACCTCGCCGTAGGCCTCGATCCCGGCCCAGGCGGCGCCGTCGCCCGCCGTGTAGCCCAGCAGCATCCGGCGCAGGCCGAAGACCCAGGTGTTCTGCGCCCCGCAGGCGCCCAGGCCCAGCGCGGCGCGGTGTTTCTCGTCCAGGCCCCAGCGCACGCCCGCGCCGCTGAGCCACTGCGCGATGCGCGGCAGGTCGTCGTCACCCACGTCGAAGCGCCGCGCCAGTGCCGGCACGTCCAGCAGGTCGCGGATCTCGGTGAGGCGGCAGCGCTGCTGCGGCAGCCGCAGCAGCCACTCCAGCGCCACGAACAGCGGCACGTGGCCGCGCTGCTGCAGGTCGGCGAGGCCGTAGGGCACGTGGCGCGGATCGCCCGGCCCGTACTGGCCGAACACGGCGCGGATGCAGGGGGCGAAGCGGTCGATGTCCGGCACCATCACCAGGATGTCGCGCGGGCGCAGCGGCTGGCCGCCCGGCGGCTCGGCCAGCAGCGCCAGCACCTCATCGTGCAGCACCTCCACCTCGCGCTGCGCGCTGTGCGCGATGTGGAAGACGATGGAGCGATCGGCCGCCGCCGGCGCCGTCCTGGCGTGCTCGGCCAGCGGCAACAGGTCGCGGATGGCGGCCTGCACCTGCGCCAGCAACGGGGCTTCGGCCGGGGTCTCGGTGTCGAACAGGTCGATGCGCGGCAGCGTGGTTTCGTGGCCCAGGGCGTGGGCGTCGAAGGCGTCGAGCTGGCGCACGAAGTCGCGGCCCTGGCGACCCCAGGCGGCCAGCAGCGGATGGGCATGGGCGTGCATCTCTTCCAGGGACACGGCGGCCAGGTCGCGCTCGGCGCGGTGCTGGAAACGGCGGCGCTGCATCTGCAGCAGCTCGCGCCCGTCGATGATGTCGGCCCAGTGGTACTGGCAGGGGTTGACCACCGCCAGCAGCACCTGCGTATGGCGCGAGAGGGCGTGCAGCGCCTGCAACATCTGCATCGGCAGCTGCGACATGCCGAACACCACCACGCGGCGCGCCACCGGGCTGCGCGGCGCCGCGCCGGACTCCAGCGCGGCCAGGAAACGGTTGTGGATCGCCGGACGCACCACCAGGCGCTCGGCGTCGCTGAGCTCCCGCAGCAGCTCGCGCCACAGCAGCGGCTGCCAGCGCTGGTCCTCGGCCAGCCCCACGGCCTCGCCGTCGGCGCGGCGCAGTTCGTCGCGGCCCACGGCCCAGGCCTCCAGCCAGTCGGCGCGGTAGACCTGGTACTGGTCGAACAGGTCCGCCAGGCGGCGCGCGAGCTGCAGCCGCCGCGCCACGTCGCCGCCGTCCAGGAAACGGGCGAGGGGGGCGAATTCGGGACGTTCGAGCTGGCGCGGCAGCAACCGCATCAGGCGCCAGGTCAGCGGGATCTCGTCCAGCGGCGAGAGCGACGGCACCGAGGCGCGCCCCAGCACCTGGCGGTAGCTGCGCCACAGGAAGCGCGCCGGCAGTTCCACCCGCGCCGCGGCACAGACGCCGCGCGCCTGGGCTAGGGCCATCTTGAGCCACTCGGCCACGCCGTTGCTCTGGACCAGGAACACCTCGGCCTCCAGCGGCGCCAGGGGCTGGCGCTGCAGCCAATCCACCACCGCCTCCTTGAGCAACTCCAGCCGGTTGCCGTGCAACACCAGCAACCCCGTGCCGATTTCGGCGCTCATGAGGCCGACCTCCCTCAATCAGTTTCTTCACACGCCCCGCCGGCCCGATGCCGGCAGAGAACGGATTTTCGCAGCCCCGAGCGCCCCGGCCCCGAACCGATGTCGCGTTTTGACCTCAAACCCCGCCTCGGCGCCCGGGTATGGAGCGCGCGTCCTGCACCGATTCTTACGACCCAGTAATAGCCAGCTCAACGATCAACCCGAAGACACAACTGCGGCGTCGGCGTGAACAAATCCACGCGCACCGCGCCTGAAATGTGCGACCGAAAGCAAAAAGCCCCGCCAGGGCGGGGCTGTCAACACGGCCGGTGTGGACCGCGGGTAATTCAGGCTTGAACCTTGAGCATCAGGCCTTGATGGCCAGGTCGTCCAGCGTCTTGCCGCTTTCCAGGGCTTCGGTGACCCATTTCGGCTTCAGGCCGCGGCCGGTCCAGGTCTTGCCGGAAACTGGGTCACGATACTTGGGGGCCACGGTGCCGGTCTTGCCACCGGATTCACCTTTCTTGCCACCGCGGGAGCTGGAGGACAGATCCTCGATGGTCAGATTGTTCTGGGCCATCAACTCCTTGATGGTGTTGATGGCTTCCGCACGAGAGTTCTCCTGCAGTTGCTTGATCTGACGCTCGAGTTCTTCGCGCTGCTTGAGGAGGTCTTGGATGTTTGCCATACGCTTTGCACCTTCGTTGAATGTCTGGGACATTTCTGATCTGTAACGACAAGCCCTGCGAATGATACGTGGAGCAGGTTCCTGGACCGGTTGTCTTGAACTGCCCTGGACTACCCTGGAACCTTCCGGTGTCCAGCTCGTATCTCCTTCGGACTTGCGCGAAACGGATAATGCCACAATGCGCGCGAACTATGAACCGCCGTCGCAAAAGAATTTTCGGGTTCACCTGCAAAGTGGGGAGCCTCACTTCAGCTACATGAATGAGGCATATCCAGCTTCCAATGCGGTGTTCATCACGGCAGAGCCGGAGTATGAATCGCATTTCTCGCCTTGGCCCGGGGTGTTCGGGCTGTTGCCACCCTGGGTACGCGAGCCCGGCTTGGCGCGCCACACCTGCAACGCCCGCAGTGAAAGGGTGGATTCGAAACAGAGTTTCAAGGCCGCCTGGAAGGCGCGCCGCTTCTGCCTGATACCGGTCCAGGCCATCTTCGAACCTAACTATGAATCAGGTCGTGCCGAACGCTGGCGCATTGAGCGCACGGGCGGATTACCGTTCTGCTTGGCGGGGATATGGGAAGAAGCGTACCGGGATAGCGGCACGGTGTGGTCGTATTCCATGCTCACCATCAATGCGGGCACGCATGAGCTCATGCGGCGTTTTCACAAGCCCGGCGAAGAAAAGCGCACGGTGGCCGTGGTACCTCCCAGGCATTATCGGGATGGGCTGTATGCCGACGTGCGCGAGGCCCGTGCGCTGCTGCAGCCGATGCAGGCCGCACAATTCGTCACCACACCGGCACCGCGCCCGCCTCGGGCGTCTATGGCCGGGCGTAGCACCTGTACTGGAGCTGTCTCGACTCCCGAGAGTAGCCACTCACGGGCCTGACCGGCACGAGGTCGGCACGCTCATGTAACAGATTGCAAAAATCCTGCGTTACAAGCGCTGCTGGAACGTTTTCCTGTGCGGCCTGCTTCACGGATACGGGTGTCGGTTTTGCGCAAGGTTGACCGTGAAAAATCCACACCATCACAAAGCCCATGGAGTGCCGGGAGGACCATGCGAAAAAAATTTGCAAAGTTTGCTTGAATTGAATACCACCTGATGATAAGAGCCGCGAACCCGTGCGGCACGGACGGGGTATACACAGGCCGTCACATATTGCAGCGGGCGCTGGAACAGGTTACCGGGCAATGGCCGATATCGTTGGCGAAGGGTCGCGCAAGACACGGGATGTCTGGGCAGGAATCGATGCCCATTCGAAGCCGGATGGCCGGCGCAGACCTGCAACAACGCGGAGGAAAAGCGTGCAAAGCATGGACAAGAGGGCCTGGACCGCTGGCTTTCTAGCTGGCGGGATATTCGCTGAACAGTGCCCATACGTACAGGGTTCGTTTGAGGCGCTGGATTGGTATGGCGGCTGGATCGAAGGTGCGGCCAATGCGCTGGATCGGCCCCATTACGCCCAGGGCTCCATGGAGACCGATGCGGTGCCCTCGCGCCACGGCCCGAGCCACCATTCGATCCGGCATTGAGCAGTTGAAACTGCTGCGCGTCCTGCGGTGAATCCACCCGGACGCGCACCGCACCCCAAGTTGCCGCGGTGCAGCATTGGCACCTTCCTCCGTACCGCCCGGGTACGGAGTCCGGCAAAAATGCAGGGGGGGCTCGTGAATTGAGCCCGCGGACGGTCACTCGCCGGCCGGACTCCACGAATGCCACAGCCCGGACCCTCGATGGGGATTGCGGCAATCCATAACACGCCTGTACGCCATTGCTCTGGCAAGCGGCGCGCGAAGCCGCTTACGGGAAAAAGCTGTCAAATGCCTTGCCGCGCAGGCATGTGGCGCCCTGGGCATTGCGGCATCGTGCCGAATTCCATGCTTGGCTTTCAATGCCGGCTCGGCAACCACAGGACTCCACGGTTCGAAGCGACACGCAGCGGGATTCCGCTAGGGTCATCCAATAACAACCTGCATGCCCTCGCACGGGCTCCAGGGCGCATGGTTGCCATAGCCCCCTTGCCCTCAACCGGAAAAGGCCGTCAATCTCAGCTCCGACCGGTCAGCCGTCGCTGTCTGCCACGAAGCGATGCAACCCTAGGCCAAAGCCTGGCGACCGGCGGATTTGCGGCATGCTGGTCTCAGCAATGCGGTGGATGCGCCGCGCAATATCGGGCGAATTCCCCCGGCTGCGCGTCATGGGACATCACCGGAATGTCGTTGGGGCACCGGACCGGTTTCCCCTCGCACCGACATGAAATAGAAGTGTTCCGGCACATCCATCAACACGGGCCGGGCGCGGCAATCTGCGAGGGGAAGCCGGGGGAAAGTGAATGCCGGACGCTAAGGCCGTCGCCATCCGCGGCCTTGAATCCCCGGGCAGTCCTTGGATTCGCCCGGGGCATTCGAGCCATGCCTTGGCCGCCATGGCGCGGGGCGCAAAGTCCGGACGTTCGATGCCTTCCGGTAGGAACCAGTCGCCGTTCCGCATTCCAGCGCGGAACGCCCCGCTGCCGGAGCAGGATGCGGACAAAACCCGGGACAGGGCTTGTATGGCGATATCGCCGGCACGACCACCAGCGATGGGAACCAGCGTGTGGCATGCCTGCACACGCCAGCTTGCATGCGGGATAAAGACGCCTATGCTGTACACCCATACAGCTTTGACACCCCGCCGCCTGTTTGGGCTGGCGCGGCGCGGCGTGCCTGTCCTCAGCCCTGGAGAACTCCGTGATGGCAAACCCGGTGAAGAAGATTCCCAACGGCTACTCGACCGTGACGCCCTACCTGACCATCAAGGGTGCGGCGCAGGCCATCAATTTCTACAAGCGGGCTTTTGGCGCCGAGGAAAACATGCGGCTGCAGGCGCCGGACGGCTCGGTGATGCACGCCGAAATCCGCATCGGCGACTCGGTACTGATGCTGCATGACGAGGCGCCGCAGTGGCAGGCCTTCAGCCCACAGACCCTGGGCGGCTCCCCGTGCAGCCTGATGCTTTACGTGGACGACGTGGACGCCTTTGTCCAGCGCGCCGTGGAGGCGGGCGCGACGCTGACCATGGCGGTGGCGGACCAGTTCTACGGCGACCGCGCCGGCGGGCTGAAGGACCCGTTCGGCCACAAGTGGCACATCGCTACGCACGTGGAGGACGTGTCGGAGGAAGAGGTTCGCCGCCGCGCTGCGAGGCTGTTCGAGGGCAGTTGCGCCGGCTGAGCACCGCGGCCGCGTGCCGAGACTCCCGGACAGCCGGCTCGCAGCGGGCCGCAAACGCCTGGATACAGATGGCGCCGGACCGCAGCAGCGCGTCTGGCGTGCGCGGGCGCATCGTGGGAGCAGGCTCGCGCACCGGCGCTGCGAGCCGGCCCGCGGAAGGGCGGCACACGGGTGCCGCCGCGCGAGTCCGGCCCGGTGCCCGCGCCAAGAGGTCATGCCATGCAACTCGAAGGCTCCTGTCATTGCGGCGCCGTGCGCTTCTCTGTGGAGTCGCACGAACCCGTGCCCTTCATGCGCTGCTACTGCTCGATCTGCCGCAAGACCGCGGGCACCGGTGGCTACGCCGTCAACCTGGGCGCGGACAACGCCACGCTGCAGGTGCAAGGCCGCGAACATCTGAGCGTGTACCGCGCGCGCATGGAAGACGGCAGCCGCAGCAGCGGCGAACGGCATTTCTGCAAGCACTGCGGCACGGCGCTGTGGCTGTGGGACCCGCGCTGGCCGGCGCTGGTGCATCCGCATGCCGGCGCCATCGACACGCCACTGCCCGAGGCGCCACTGCTCACGCACATGATGCTGGGCTCCAGGCCGGCCTGGGTGCAGGTCCAGGCCGGCCCGAAAGACGCCACCTTCGACAGCTACCCGGACGAGTCGCTGGCCGAGTGGCACCGGCGCCATGGGCTGATGCGCTGAGTCCGTGCCCCGCACAGCCCCGGTGCGGCGCGTCGCTTGCCCAGGGCAGCGCGAAAAGCTTGGTTCCGGCCTGCAGCGGCAGGTCTCACGGCACGGAAGGTTCAGGATGAAACAACTCATGCCGCAAGGCCGGCAAGCCATCGACGACATCGCCCGGCGCCACGGCTTCAGCGCCGAGGCCGTGACCGCCATGCTCTGGGCCGTGGTGCAGGGCCAGGGCAGCATGGCGCAGTTCGGACATCCCGAGTTCGGCGGCCCGGGGCAATGGATGCGCAACGGCATGACGATGGTGTCGGACATGTTCAACCACGCACTCAAGGCCCGCGTGGACGGCTTGTGCAACGAGCTCGCCAGCTTGGTCGCCAGCCAACCCGAGTTGCTGCACGGCGGCGGCAGTTTCCAATCGCAGAATCAGGGCAACGGCGGATCGCCGGGACAGCAGCAGTCGGCCTGGAGTGGTGGCGGGCAGCCGCCCGGTGCTGGCATGCCGCCGACGACGGTCAGCCTGTTCGTGCCGGCTGCCGACGGTGGCGGCGACTGGTGGGGCCCCGGGCTGGGCCGGCCCCACAGCAGCGGCGCACAGAACGGCGTGCGCTACGCCTACTTCGCGCAGGCACGGCGGCTGGCTATCGAGTTGCACGGCCGGGTCACGGTCTACGACACGCTGGACCACCACATCGGCGGCTTTTCGCAGCAGCAGTCCGGCAGCGGCTCGTTGAGCTTCACGAGCCAGCATGGGTTGGTCAACGTGGGCAGCCTGCCGGTGGTGTCGGTGGATGGCCGGCCACCAGCCGCCACATCGGCACCGACACCGCCGCCTGAGGCATCCACGCCGGCGCCGATGCCCGCATCCACCGCACCCGTGCCGCAGGCCGGCGCGGCCGGCGGCCTGTCGCAGGGGCTGGACGTGTTTGCAGCGATCGAGAGGCTGGCCGAGTTGCACGCGCGCGGCGTGCTCACTGCCGAGGAGTTCTCGGCCAAGAAAGCGGAGTTGCTGAGCAGGCTCTGAGCACGGTCATGGCAGCTCGGAAGGGAGGGCCGGATCGACAAGTTCACTGGGCCGACCAGGACAGCGAGCACCCAGCCGCAGAGGCCAACGTTGCGGTATTTCAGCCCGGCCAGAACGCGACATTACTACTTGGCGCCTACACACAATGGCGCCTCAATCTTCGTTATGTCAATAAGCGCTGAAACGCCTGCAATTTCAGCGTGCGGCCAGCAGTTCGACCTCGAAAGTCAAGGTGCTGTTGCCGGGAATGACGCCGGGAATGCCACGCGCGCCGTAGGCGGTGTCGGCCGGGCACGTGAGCTTGGCCTTGCCGCCAACCTTCATGCGCTGCAGTCCCTCGGTCCAGCAGGGAATGACGCGGTTGAGCGGGAACGTGGTGGGCTGGCCGCGCTTGTGGGAGCTGTCGAACTCCCTGCCATCGGGCAGCGTACCGCGGTAGTGCACCTGCACGGTACTGGTGGGCGCTGGCTGGGTGCCCTGACCCTTGACGCTGTGCTCGACGACTACGCCCGAGGGCAGCTTCTCGGTGTCGGTCTGGGCGGTCACGGGGAGCGCGGCGGCCAACAGCAGCACAGCGCAGAGGGCGGAAGACGTTTTCATGCGTGAAGAAGCGGAAGGTGATGCAGGCGCGCAGTGTCGCTGCTTTCACACCGATCGGCTGCGGCACCAGTCACCGCACATGCTGCCGGCTGTCGTCTCCGATCACGCAGTTGCCTTCGCAACCGCTGGGGCGCAGCCGGTGCATGTGCTCAGGCGTGGCCCGGTGCGTAGCTGAAGCCGCCGCCACGCTCCTGTTCGAGCCGGGTCTCTTCCATCAGGTCTTCCTGCACCGGGTCGGGCGCACCGCCACGCTTGAGATGTTCCTGGTACCAGGCCGTGATGAGCGCGCACACGATGGGATCGGGGCCCTGGACCAGTTCATCGATATCGAAACCGCTGGCCATGCAGATGGCCTCAATCGGTTGGGGATCGAAGATCACCGCGCCATCGCGAACATCCCGCGACAGGCGCAGATCCTCGAAGTTGACGCCGTCGGGAATGGTTGCCTGCAAATGTATCAAGCTGCCTCCTCTCGAGCCCGCCATGGGTTGGATCATTGTGACCGACACGGAGGACACCGGCGTCGGCCTCCCCGCCTGGAGCAGTTCGCGGGCCCGGGGGTGCGAACAATGCCGCAATAGAGGTGTGGCGCAAGGGCCGGCGACCCTCAATCGCGGATCTCGCGCACCTCGGCATCGACGATCTCGCCAGCTCCAGTGCTGACGTGCCCATGGCCGGATGGCTTCGTCGCGGCACCCGGGCGGGCGCCCATGCGGCTGTGCCAGGCAAAGCGCATCGCGCTGCGCTGCAGCCGGCGCCGTGCCACCAGCGCCACCACCAGCAGCACACCCGCGGTGACCATGCCGGCCAGCAGCGTAAAGGCCAGCACCAGCAAGCCGACGAAACCCAGAACCAGGCCCCGGGCCGCATTCACCAGGGTTTGCAGCAGGCGCACCGGGGCCGAGGACGTGCGCGTGGAGTAAGGCAGATGCATCAGCTTCTTTCAGGGAGTCAGTCGTCGTTGCTGCCGAAGATACCCAACAACGCCAGCAGCGACTGGAAGACGTTGAACAGGCTCAAGTAGACGCCCAGCGTGGCCGTGATGTAGTTGGTCTCCAGGCCGTCCTGCACGCGCTTGAGGTCATGCAGGATGAAGGCCGAGAAGATGCCGATGGCCAGCACCGACAGCGTGATCATCAGCGCGCCGGACTGGATGAAGACGTTGGCGATACCCGCCACCACCAGCATCACCACACCCACGAACAGCCACTTGCCCATCGAGGTCAGGTCGCGCTTGATCACCGTGGACAGCATCGCCATGCCCAGGAAAATGCCGCCCGTGCCGGCAAAGGCCGTCATCACCAGGCTTGCACCGTTGGACAGGCCCAGCACCGTGCCCACCAGGCGCGACAGCATCAGGCCCATGAAGAAGGTGAAGGCCAGCAGCACCGGCACGCCGGCAGCGGAATCCTTGGTGCGCTCGATGGCGAACATGAAGCCGAAGGCACCCGCGAGAAACACCACCAGGCTCACCATCGGCGACATCGCGCTAGACAACCCCGTGGCGATGCCCAGCCAGGCGCCCGCCACAGTGGGCACCATCGACAGCGCGAGCAGCCAGTAGGTGTTGCGCAATACGCGCTGCTGTTGCGCGGCCAAACCCGGCGCCTGCGCGGCGCGGGCACGAAGGTTGATCGGCTGAAGGTTCATGAAAGCTCCCTAGACTGGCTCGCCGCCCCCGTGGCGAAGGCCACGGATTCGGGACGACAACGCTAATCTAGGGGCGTCGTCACATCGAAACAATCAGAAGGTTACGATGCGTTTGATCGAAAAAACCGTATCGTCATGCTCTGGGGCCAGCCTGCTCCGGCGCCACAAGCAACGCCGTCGCTCAGGGTGTGACCAGCATTTTCAGCAGCCCGTCGCGCTGGTGGCCGACCATGGCGCCCAGGCTCACGCGGCCGGCTTCGAGCACAGCCACGAGCCGGCGCATGCGCTCCGGGGCACCTGAGCACGGCGAGGTGAACTTGCGTTGGCGCAAACGCGGCCGTGCAGATTTCGCGGAGAAGGCAGTGACGGACGCCTCCAGGCTCAGGCCACCTGACGCCGCCGCAGCGCAGTCGCGCGTACCGGCTTCTGCGCCATCTGGAACAACTCATTGCGCGCGGTCTGCGTGATGGCCACCACACAGGGGTGCGTGATGCGGCGCTCCACCGAGATGGCGAAGAAATCCTCCTCCACGCCCTCGGCAACACCCACGCTGCGCACGCCGAACTGCGCCTCGATCTCGGGTGCGATCACCCCCGGCGCGGCAAAGAAACCAGCGCTGCGGCGCCCGAATTCCTGGATCAGCGCGCTGTCGTCGAACTCGCCCACCAGCCGCGGGCGCACGTTCTGCGACTGGAACCAAGCGCGCAGGCGCTGGCCCATGGCGGAGTCCTCGCCCGGCATGAGGACCGGCGCGCCGTCCAGGCAAGCCGGGAAGTCGCCGGGGTGACGCTCGCGCAGCGCCGGCGTGGCGAAGAAGCTCAGCGTCGAGGAGCCCAGGCGGTGGCTGAAGGCACGCACGCTCACTGACGACGGGATGGGCGCGTCAGCGATCACGAGATCGAGCTTGTGCAGCGCCAACTCGGCCAGCAACAGATCCAGCTTCCACTCGCGGCACACCAGGTGCACGTTCTCCACCGCGAATGCCGGCTCCACCAGGTGGTAGGCGATGGCCTTGGGCACGGCGTCGGCCACGCCAACGCGAAAGTCCAACGCTCGGCCGTGCGTGGTGCGCTCGCGCACGGAAGCTTCCAGCTCGGCGCCCAGAGCGAAGATGTCCTTGGCGTAGTCCAACACCATGCGCCCGGTATCGGTGAGTACCAGGCGGCGTCCGCTGCGCGCGAACAACGGGCTGCCCAAGCGTTCCTCCAGCAGCTGAATCTGGCCGCTGACCGTCTGAGGCGTGAGGTGCAACTGCTCGCTGGCGCGGGCCACGCTGCCGGTTTCGGCCACCTGCAGGAAGTAGTGGAGGTGCTTGTAGTTCATGCGCCAATCATCAGACTTTTCCTACACGCAAGCCCGGAATAATCGGATTTACTTGGATAGAGGCAGTTCCCTACAGTGGCCTGATCGTCACTTCCCCGGGAATCCGGAGCGCCGAATGGAAATCCGAGTGCATGTCGCCTGCGCCCATGCCGCCGCACTGGCCGACCACGCACGCCGCCGCCTGCTTTACGTGCTGCGGCCTCGCCAGCACCAGGTCGAAAGCGTCGAGGTGCGCCTGGGCGACACGCGCAGCCGCCACGGCCAGCAGGAGGGTTACTGCCGCGTCCAGCTGCGCTTGGTGCACGCCGGCGTGACCTCGGTGGTGGACGTGGGCAAGGACCTCTACGACGCCATCGACCGCGCGGTGGATCGCGCCGGCCGCCTCGCGGTGGAACACCTGCGCGTCGCCCAGCCCGCGGTGGCCTGAGGCCCGCCCCGGCGCACGGGCCGCATACAGTTGCCGGCCCACGCCTATCCCTGCGGCGCGAGCCGTCTCAAGCCGCGGGCTTCGGCTTTCCCGGCGCTGCTTGCGCGGCCAGACCTCCTCAAACACGTGCAGCACCTCGGCGCGCCAGCCTCAGGCTGCCGTCTCAAAAGACCCCACTGGTGGCCGGATCCACGCGCGAACTACGGCTGCCGCGACCGAAAGGCTCGTCCAGGGAAGCAGAGAGATCAGGCGTGAGCAGTGGCGCGCTGGCTGCGGCGGCACCCAGCGCAGCAGCCGCTTGCCCGCGGGACGATGCTATTTAGCAGCGTGGTGCAGGCATAGGCGCCCTGGCTTTAACTGGACCGCGCCTATCACCGCCGACGTGCCCATGCAGCGCATGCCGCGGGAGAAGTGTAGAAGACCGTAACAGCATGCCTGCGCCGCGCCCGCCCGGGAAGGCAAGCGGGACGTCGCACGGCGTAATGCCTTGCCTAAACCGCATGCCGAGCGCAACGGATTACGTCGTGCTGTCAGCCCGCCTTCAGGCATACCGAGTCCTGCTCGCAGCCACCGCATCGGGCTTGCCAGTGATTGAGGCAAAGACATACCCCCTGCCCGAATGACGGCGCAAATACTTCGCAGCCCCCAAACGAGCAGCGACCGGTAGACACAAAAAGCAACAATATTCACAGCGTATCCATATTGAAACGGGGGCACGCGGTTGTTGCGAAAACCCGCGTTTGCGGGTTCGCGGCGACTGCGCCTTCGGGAACAAAATGACCTCGTGCTGTGATTCAGTCTCATCCGATCACGGCACGAAACCACCACAAGACGTCCCGTTGAATTGCGCTTAGGCCGATTCCAGGGTGACGCCAAACAACAACATCACTTCGAGGGGCGCAGCGACTGCAACGATCACACACGGTAGTTTTCCAGTCCTGTGAATTCAGTCGGCATACCGCAATCAGCCAGCCAGATCGCTGAGACCGAAGGCTGCTGATGGCGTGTGCCTCACGCAAAGGCAAATACCCATGCCCATCAGCGAGAACGTCAAGCTTGGCCACAAGGTGCAGATTTTCCAACCGACGCTGGTCAACCTCTACGGCTGCACCATCGGCGACGACACGAAAATCGGTGCATTCGTCGAGATTCAAAAAAATGCTCTCATCGGAGCTCGCTGCAAAATTTCATCGCACGCTTTTGTCTGTGAAGGCGTTGAAATATCCGATGAAGTCTTCATCGGGCATGGGGTAATGTTTACCAACGATCTTTATCCTCGCGCCACCAATACCGATGGCGGGCTGCAGACCGAAGCGGACTGGAAAGTCGAACCGACCTATGTCAAGCGCGGTGCATCGATCGGCAGCAACGCCACCATCGTCGCGGGCATCACCATCGGAGAAGGCGCCCTGGTAGGCGCCGGCGCGGTGGTGACCAAGGATGTTCGCCCCTATGCCATCGTTGCCGGCGTACCGGCGCGCGTGGTGGGCGACACCCGTGAAATGAAGAAGACCTGAATTCCGCCGGAATACTCATTCCGGCAGCGGCCTACCTAAGCAACAAACTCATTCCAGGCAGGACGGGCTGAGCGGTGTCATCCGTCAGGGAAGCCGCAGCTCAAGGTTTTTCACTAGCGAGGGAAGCAAGATGATCAACATCGGCGTCATCGGTTACGGATATTGGGGTCCGAACCTCGTGCGCAATTTCGCGGAAACGCCAGGGCTCAATGTGGCTTCGGTGTCCGATCTCGATTCGTCCAAGCTGGAGCTGGTGCGCAAGCGGCACGCCTGCAACACGACCACCGATTACCGCGACCTGCTCAACGACAGCTCGATCGACGCCATCGCCATCGCCACGCCAGTCAATACCCATTACGAACTTGCGCTCGCAGCCCTCCAGGCCGGCAAACATGTCTGGCTGGAAAAGCCGATGACGGAAACCGCGGTGCAGGCACGTCGCCTGGTCGAGGAAGCGGAGCGCCGTCGCCGGGTGCTCATCGTCGATCACACCTTCATCTACACCGGCGCCGTCCGCAAGATGGGCGAGATCATCCGCAACGGTGAACTGGGCAAGATCTATTACTACGACTCGGTACGCGTCAATCTCGGCCTATTCCAGCGCGACGTCAGCGTGATTTCGGATCTCGCCGTACACGACTTCTCCATCCTGGACTATCTGCTGGGCGAGCATCCAGTGGCAGTCACCGCCAGCGGCACGAACCATTTCCCCGGCACGCCGGAAAACCTGGCCTACGTGACGCTGTTCTACGACTCGGGCACCATTGCCCACGCCAACGTGAGTTGGCTGGCGCCGGTAAAGGTACGCCAGATTCTCATCGGCGGCAGCAACAAGATGATTACCTATGACGATCTCGAACCCAGCGAGAAAATCAAGGTATATGACAAGGGCGTCAGCTTTACCGACGACCCCAACCAAATCCGCGAAATGCGCATTGGCTACCGCACGGGTGACATGTGGGCACCAAAACTGGCGGTCTCCGAAGCCTTGCGCGTCGAAAGCGAGCATTTCGTCGATTGCATCAAGAACGGTACCGTGCCCATGACCGACGGTCATCTCGGCATACGGGTCGTGGAACTGATCGAAGCCGCCAATCGCTCCATGCGCTGCCGCGGCGATACCGTCACCATTCAGAAGAGGGGCTGAAAAATCATGATTCCTTTCGTTGATCTCAAGGCGCAATACCGCTCCATCAAGGACGAGGTGAATGCCGCCATCCAGGGCGTCATCGAGCACTGTGAATTCACGCTGGGCAGCGAGGTTGCCGCCTTCGAAAAGGAATTCGCCGGCTATTGCCAAGTCGAGCACGGCATCGGCGTCAATACCGGCACCAGTGCGCTGCATCTGGCGCTGCTGGCTGCAGGCGTAGGCAAGGGTGACGAGGTGATCACCGTGCCCTTCACCTTCGTCGCCACGGTGTCAGCCATCGACTACACGGGTGCCAAGCCGGTGTTCGTCGATATCGATCCCAAGACCTTCACGATGGACGTGAACGCCATCGAGGCCGCCATCACCGAGAAGACCAAGGCCATCATCCCGGTCCACCTGTATGGCCAGCCGGCCGACATGGACCCGATCCTGGAAATCGCGCGCAAGCACAACCTGGTCGTGATCGAGGACGCCTGCCAAGCCCATGGCGCCGAGTACAAGGGCCGCCGCGCCGGCAGCATGGGCCACATGGGCTGCTTCAGCTTCTACCCCGGGAAGAATCTGGGCGCCTATGGCGAAGGCGGCATGGTGGTCACCAACAACCCCGAGTTCACCCGCAGCATCCGCATGCTGCGCGACTGGGGGGCGGAAAAGAAATACCAGCATGTGCTCAAGGGCTACAACTTCCGCCTCGAGGGTATCCAGGGCGCCGTGCTGCGGGTGAAGCTGAAGTACCTGGAAGGCTGGACCGAGGCGCGCCGCACGGCCGCCGCCCGCTATGACAGCCTGCTGGCCGGCACGGGCGTCCCGACACCCTACGCCCGTCCGGACGTGCGCCACGTCTATCACCTCTACGCCATCCGCACGCAGAACCGCCAAGCCTGGCAGGACGCGCTGCTGGCACAGGGCATCCAGACCGGCATCCACTACCCCACGCCGGTACACCTGCTGCCCGCCTTCGCCGACCTGGGTTATCAGGCCGGGCAGTTCCCGCACTCGGAAAAAGCAGCCAACGAAGTGTTGTCGCTGCCGATGTTCCCCGAGCTGACGGCGGCGCAGTGCGAGCGCGTGGCGCAGGCGGTGCAGGAATTGGCCACGCCGGCCCCGGCCGCGTCGGAAGCGACCCCGGTGGGCGCCGCCTGAGGCAGGACGATGAGCGGCGCGGACCAAGTTGCACCATCAACGGCGCAACCCCTGCTCATCTTCCCGTACAACGGCAACGGGCTGGAGGCACTGGATTGCCTGGGCCCGGCGTACCGCCTCGTCAGCTTCGTGGACGATACGCCGGGCAAGCAAGGCGTTGATCGCCATGGCTGCCTCGTGACGGGCCGAGAAGCTCTGCAGCGCTGGCCCGAGGCGCAAGTGCTGGCGGTACCGGGCAGTCCGACGTCGTACCGCTCGCGCCGCTCGATCGTGGAGGCGCTGGGCCTGCCGAGTACCCGCTTCGCCCGCGTCATCCACCCCAGCGCGCGCGTGTCACCGCTGGCCACGATCGGGCGCAATGTTCTGATCATGGCCGGCGTGGTGATCACCAGCAACGCAGTCATCGGCGACCATGTGTGCGTACTGCCCAACACCGTGATCCACCACGACGCGCACGTTGGAAGCTGGAGCCTCATTGGATCGAACGTAACCATCGCGGGCAACGTCATGCTCGGCGAGAACTGCTACGTGGGAAGTGGCACCAGCATCATGAACGGCGTGGAGATCGGCGACGGAACGCTGATCGGCCTGGGCAGCAACGTCATTCGCAGCGTGGGTAGCGGTGTCTGCATCGCAGGCAACCCGGCCCGGGTGCTGAGGGCGTAGACGCGGTCAAGGCCGACGGGCACAGCCCGGTTCACGGCTCCACTCTCGCTCCAACATCCCAGCCCGCCGCGGCTCCCCGCCCCGGCGGGCTTTCTCTTGCTCCCAGTCGCCTGCCGCCCGGCCCGTCCGCCGCGTCGATATCGAAGGGCCATGCAGGGATTTCACCCTCCGCTTCCCTCAACCGCCCTTTTACTCAAGGCCAGGTGATCACCACGTGTGCGGCTTGAGGCGCCAACTTCACGACGTCGCTGTAGGGTGCCAGGTCGCGTTCGGTGCTGCGGTCCAGCTGCAAGCGCATCACGATGAAGGCGGCCAGCGCCAACCCCCCGAACACCACCGCCATGGCCCACAGCGGCAACTCGCCGTGCAACTTGTGGACCACCCGATCCGGTGCGGCCCAGTGCGGGGCGAAGGCCGCGCGCCGCCCCTGCAGATGCGCAATCTCGTCGCCCAGGCGCACCGTGAGGTAGTCCAGCTTCTCGCGCCCTTCAAGGGCGTAGCGGCCCATAAAGCCCAGCAACAGGCACAGCTGGAACACCTCCAGCACGCCCAGGCGCGCCACACCCTCGCGTCGCAGCAACTCCAGCTTGTCGAAGAAACGTTCGCCGGCCATGTGTTCGCCGAACAGCTCCAGTTGCAGCGGCCTGCATTCCCACTCGCCGCGGATCGGCAACTTCGAGTTCAGCACCACTTCATCCAGCAAGGCACAGAAGGCGAAGCGGGCCTCCGACACGTCACCGGCCGCGATCTGCAGCTCTCGCGCACTGCGCTCGATGCCTTCCAGGAGCTGGCACACCTTGTGGCGAAAAGCCGTGGCATCCGCGGGCGCGTGGCCATTACGCAGCAGGAACAACATGTAGAAGCCGGGATGCATCAGGTCCAGCAGGCTGCGCGGCCCACCGGTCACGGCAGCCGGCAGCCCCGGGCATTGGAGCGCTCCCCCCTGTGGCCCCGCCGTCAGCAGTGAAGGCACGGGCACGTCTTTCATGGACAGCTCCTCGCGGTCAGATGCGGTCGATGGCGGTGCTCAGGTGCCATCGTTCAAGGCAAACAGCTCCAGCTGCAGATCCGGCAGCCCGCTGGGCGCGTACAGGGCCAAGGTCTGTGACTGCAGCATGCGCTCGTACAGGGGGCCACGCGGCTCCAGGCCGAAATACAAGGCCCCGGGCCGGACAGGAACGGCTGCCGGCACCTGAGGCGCATGTGTGAGGCGTACACCGTGCGTGGCCGCCAGCACCAGCTTCTCCACATCGTCGGGCGTGCCGATCTTGAGGCGCTGCGGAATGAGCTGAACCAGCTCCGCGACCGGCACGCTGGCCTGCACGCCAAGGAAGAAGCGGGTGTGCGCATCGATCTTCTGGGAGTCCAGCCGCGCCTGGCGGTAGGAAGGGCGCAGTTCCTCCAACGCGATGGAGAAGCACCGGGTGGAGATCACGGTTTCCAGCAACTCCCGCACGATCAGGTCCAGCTTGGCAAAGCAGCCTTCGGGCGCACCGTGCTGGTAGGGCGGCAGATCGGCCAGACGATGGGACTTGGAGAAGGTCATGAGCGCACCCGCGAGCTCCAGCAAGCGCTCGAACAGGCGCTCCGGATGCACCGTGGTCTGGTGATGGAGGTGCGACAGCCCCGCATAGGCAGCACTGCAGGTATGCAGCAGCCAGAACGAGGCGATGTCGCCGGAGCGGAATTCAATGACATGGCGTGCCGGCTCGCGGTGCATGCCATACAGGGCATTGACCTTGGCCTGCAGCACGTCGAGCAGGCTGCGCAATTGCTTCAGCAGGGCCGGCGCGGCCTCCAGCGACAACGCAGGCGGCACGAAGCTCTCATCCCGTGTGAAGCCGCCGGATCCCTGGCGCCGCAGGCGCAGCAGCGGCACGGTCACCAGGTGCTCGCGCGGCTCGCCCTGCGCCAGCAACCGGGCTTGGCGACGCAGCGTGGCCAGCGATGCCTCCACCGCCCCGGTGAACCAGTCGGCGGCAGTCTCCTCACGCTGCACGTAGCGCGTACCGGGTTGCGCCACATGGGCATCGCGGGCGAAATTGCTGCCGGCATGGCGCATCGGGGCCAGCGCCAGGTGGAAAACCACGTCGCAAAGGTCCGCCGGCAAGCTCGACAAGGCCACCGGTGCCGGTAGCTCGTCCACGCGCGGTGCCGCGTACAGGTCGCCGTCCGGAAGGATCAGCTCCAGGACACTGAGCTGCACCAAGCCAGCCTTCAAAGCGTCGTCGTCGATCTGCAGCCGCTGCACGCCCCAGCCGAACGGATTCAAGGCCCGCGCCACGTCCGCCAGCCGCCCTTCGTGATACGCATCCTGCCGCTGAAAATGCTGCGGTCGCAGGAACAGCCCCTCGCCCCAAAGAATCTTGGGTGATCGGATCATTTTGAATACCCGAAGTGAAGAAAAAATACCGAATCCGTTCCCCGGATCGATCCTTGAGCAATTCAACGGCGTCAAACACGCTGCTCCGCACGGGCATACACCTGCCAATAGCCTCAGGACGGCGGCGATCCGCAACGCACGCCGGCCACCCGCATCATTTCAATAGGCGTGTCCAGCGGTTGTCCCGCGGCCACGCTGGCGGCACATCCGTGCAAACCCAAGGTGAGTCCCGTCACCGCGGCAGCCTTGGCATCGAATATGAAGCGCCAGCGCTGTTCGGCCGGAAGGCGAAAAAGGATGACAACAGCAAAATAATGGACATCCGGACCGAGCGTCTCCACGACCTCGTATTTCTGACCTGGCGTCAGTACCAGCTCACGGCTCTCCAGAATATCGGTGGAAAGCTCCAGGTAATGTCCGGCCTGGTTTTTCTGGAACGCGGCATACGGTGCCTGCTCGAAGGCGGCGCGCTCGCGCAGCTTGAACAACCGCACCACCACGGACAAGGACTGGCCCTGCTCGCTCAGGTTCAGCACCTGCCCGGCGTGGAGCCGCAGTCCCACGCGTTGCGGCCCGTTCTGCACAGGCTGTGAGGACGATGTACCTTGTGCCTGCAGTGACACGGCATCCGTTCGCTGCAGTCCCAGGACGTAAAGAGTGCGATCGAACAAGCCGCCGCGGTCACCGGGCACCGAGTTGCATCCGCACAGCGCCGCCCAGCCGAACACCAAACCCAGATGGCGGAGCCGGAATCGACGCATGCTCATATACAGGCCGCCAATCCATGGCGTGCATCCCAGGATTTGACCTGCCCCCTGAAACAGATGCACCAACTGCTGCGCAATCGCAAACATGGGTGTACCGATCTGCCTCTTGCTAAAAGGTGACCTATGTTGACGGTTCCGGGCGGGCTGGCATACATATTTTTGACTGCTCCCCCCATTCATGAGCGGATGGAGTTTTCCCCATGTACGAATCGAGATTATTTGCCCTGCAATGACCACCGCCGGACCACCACGCAGCACAGGTTCGCGATCGATCCGAGGCAGCCTGCCTGCTTCGATTTCTCAAACTCCTTGGCGGGAGAAAGTTTCGACATGGCTACCCTTTGGCTGCTCGATAAAACTCCGGAAAAACCAATGCACGACTTCGGCGCCAAGCCCTGGGCCGGAATATCCGGGCTTGCCGCCGGCTGCTGCGTGGCGATTGCGCTGGCGGGTTGTGCTTCCGCGCCGGCCCCGTCGCCCAAGGCGCCAGAAGCGGCTCCGGCCGTCGTTTCCATGGAGGAATGGATGGCGCGGGCGCGGACTGCCGCCGGCGAAGGGCAACGCGAGAAGGCCCGGGCCGCGTACCGCGCGGCGGCGCAGAACTATCCGGCGGAAAAGCTGCCGTGGCTGAAGCTGGCGGAAGACTATTTCCAGGCACGGGACTACGGCAACGCGGTGCTCGCGGCACAGGAAGCGCTGCAGCGCGACCGCGAGGACAGCGTGGCCCACAGCATCCTGGCCGTGAGCGGGCTGCGCCTGACGGCCGGCTCCCTCGCGGCGTTGCGGCAGGACGGGAGCTACCCGGTGGGCTCGCGCGACGAGGCCATCGTCGTGGCCCGGGCCCTGCGCGACACGCTGGGGGCCACCGCGCTGCTGGCACCGGCGCCCCAGAACAACGTGGCCGCACGAGGCAAGAGGCCGTCCGTCCCCGCCACGACGGTCCAGCGCCCGGTGCCGGCGGCCGCAGGCTCCGCCATCGTGCCCACGGCGGCCGCGCCGGCGCCGGCTGCCCGCGGCAGTGCCCAAGGCGGCAGTCCCTTCGACAAGCTCAAGTGAACGGTTTTCCCGCGACTTCGATGCCTCAGGAAGGATGACCATGTCCAGGAAAGACAGCGTGCAGAAACGGCTCCAGGAGATTCGGCCCCCGCGCGTGCAGCTCACCTACGAGGTGCAGGTGGGCGGCTCCACGGAGCGCAAGGAGCTGCCCTTCGTCGTCGGCGTGCTCGGCGATTTCACCGGCGCCAGCGCCCCCGACGAGGTGCCGGTACGGCTCAAGGACCGCAAATTCGTCAACGTGGACCTTGAAACCTTCGACGACGTGATGGCCGGCATGGGCCCGCGGGCCTCGTTCCGTGTCAGCAACGTGCTGACGCCCGAAGGCGGCGAGTTCGCGGTCAACCTGAGCTTCAGCTCGATGCAGCACTTCCGGCCCGAGTCCGTGGTGCAGCAGGTGGAGCCGCTGCGCCGCCTGCTCGAAGCGCGTGCCCGGCTCTGCGACCTGCGCAACAAGGTTGCCGGCAACCACAAGCTCGACGACCTGCTGACCGAGGCGCTGAGCAACAGCGAACAGCTGCAGCGCCTGGGCTGTGAAGCCAGCGGGTCTGGGGAGCAAGACCATGACTGAACCAGTCCCCGCCTTCACCACTCCCGCGGCCGTTGCGGCCAGTGCGCCGCCGGAGCAGCCCGGCCTGCTGGCGCAACTCGTTACGCTGAGCCGGGTGGCCCGCTCCGAGACCGAACACCAGCGCGCCTGCGAGCTGGTCGCCGAGCTGGTGCGCGAGGTGATCCTGGGCACGGTGGTGCTGACCGAGAACCTGGGCGCCGCGCTGGATGCGCGCATCGCCGAGCTGGACCGGCTGATCTCCGCGCAGCTCAGCGAGGTGCTGCACCACCCGGAATTCCAGCGCCTCGAAGCCAGCTGGAGCGGCTTGCACTACCTGTGCCGCCAGACCGCCACCGGCAAGGGCATGAAGATCCAGGTGCTCAACGCCACGCGCAAGGAGCTCATCAAGGACTTCAGGTCCGCGATCGACTTCGACCAGAGCGCGCTGTTCAAGAAGGTGTACGAGGAGGAGTTCGGCTCCTTCGGCGGCGCGCCCTACGGCGCCCTGATCGGGGACTACGAGATCACGCGCCAGCCCGAGGACATCTATTTCATCGAGCAGATGTCGCACGTGGCCGCGGCGGCGCACGCGCCCTTCGTGGCCGCCGCCTCGCCGGAGCTGCTGGGGCTGGAGTCCTTCACCGAGCTGGGCAAGCCGCGCGACCTCTCCAAGGTCTTCGACACGGTGGAGTACGCCCGCTGGCGCTCCTTCCGCGAATCCGAGGAAGCGCGCTACGTGGGCCTGACGCTGCCGCGCTTCCTGGGCCGGCTGCCCTTCAATCCCAGGGACGGCAACACGGTGGAGGGCTTCAGCTTCATCGAGGACGTGGACGGCAGCGACCACGACAAGTACCTCTGGATCAACGCCGCCTACGCCTTCGGCGCACGGCTGACCTCGGCTTTCGAGCACCACGGCTGGTGCGCCGCGATACGCGGCGTCGAAGGCGGCGGCCTGGTGGAAGAGCTGCCCACGCATGCCTTCAAGACCGACGACGGCGAGGTTGCGCTCAAGTGCCCCACGGAGCTCGCCGTCACCGACCGGCGCGAGAAGGAGCTCAGCGACCTGGGCTTCATCCCGCTGGTGCACTGCAAGAACACCGACTACGCCGCCTTCTTCGGCACGCAGTCGGCACAGAAGCCCAGGAAGTACAGCAGCGACGCGGCCAACGCCAACGCCGTGCTCTCGGCGCAGCTGCAGTACATGTTCAGCATCTGCCGCATCGCGCACTACCTCAAGGCCATGATGCGCGACAAGATCGGCAGCTTCTCCTCGGCGCGCCACGTCGAGGACTTCCTCAACCGGTGGCTGCGCCAGTACGTGGTCGAGGACGACAACGCCACCCAGGAAACCAAGGCCACCTACCCGCTGCGCGAAGCCAGCGTGCAGGTGTCCGAGGTCGCGGGGCGACCCGGCGTGTACCGGGCAGTCACTTTCATCCGCCCCCATTTCCAGCTCGATGAGCTGTCGGTGTCGTTGCGCCTGGTCGCCGAGCTGCCTCCGTCCCAGAAGGGATGAGCCTTTCCAAGGAGATCGCTGAGACATGAAAGACATCTACATGAAGTTCGTCGGCGCCACCGAGCTGCAGGGCGACAGCACCGACACCGCGCACCCGCACGAGATCGAGATCACCTCGTTCAACCACCTCATCACGCAGCCCAAGTCCTCCACCGCGTCCACCTCCGGCGCCCACACCTCGGAACGCACCGAGATCGGCGAGCTGGTCTTCACCAAGGACGTGGACCGCTCCTCCGCCAAGCTCAACCGCGCCTGCGCGGCGGGCACGGTCTATCCCAAGGTCTTCATCACCTTCTACCGCGCCTACGGCGGCAAGAACGCCACCTCCACGGCGCAGACCCGGGTGGACTACTACAAGATCGTGCTGGACGACGTGGTCGTCTCCTCCGTGGCCACGGAGATCAACAACGGCGAGCTGCCGATGCAGCGCTTCGGCCTCAAGTGCAGCAAGATCACCTGGGAGTACAAGCAGCACAAGCTCGACGGCTCCTCGGCCTCCACCGGCATCGCCGGCTGGGACCTGGCCCGCAACATCGCCGTCTGAGCGCCGCCCCGCCGAGGCCGCCGGAGCCCGCTCCCGCGCCCTCGGCCCCGGCACGGGCCCGCCCTCCCGGCCCGTGCCGTTCCAGCCCCCGCACCGCGCCTGCGCCGTCCTTCGAAAGCCGCACGCCATGGACCGCTTCGTTCCTTCGCTGCTGGACAAGCTGCTGGGCACGCCGCAGGAGCAGCCCGGGGCCAGCGCGCAGGGCGTGGATATCGCGCAGATCAAGGCCGCGGTGGCGCGCGACATCGAGACGCTGCTCAACACCCGACCGGGCTACAGGCCCTCGCAGCTGAGCGGCTTCGAGCAGGCCACCCATTCGCTGCTGACTTTCGGGCTGGTGGACATCAGCCCGCTGAGCCTGGCCAGCGACCGGGACCGCGGCGCCATCGTGCGGGCCATCACCCGCGCGCTGCTCGACCACGAACCGCGCCTGCGCGGCGTGAAGGTCGCCGTGCGCGAGGGCATGCCCACCTGCGCCGGGCTGTGCTTCACCATCCATGCCCAGCTGCAACTGCAGCGCAGCAGCGAGCCGGTGGCCTTCGACGCCGTGCTGCAGCCGGGCAGCAACCGTTACGCCGTCACCAGCGGCGGCGCCGGCGCGCGCGTCGCGCCGTAGCGGCCGGGGCCCGCCATGCATCGCCTGCTGCCCTACTACGAGGCCGAGCTGGCGGCGCTGGGCGAGCCGGCCGAGGACTTCGCGCGGCGCTACCCCCGCATCGCCGGCTGCCTGGCGGCCTCGGCCGAGCTGCCGCAGGACCCGCACGTGGAGCGCCTCATCCAGGCCTTCGCGCTGCTGAGCGCGCGCATCCACAAGCGGCTGGACGACGACTTTCCGCTGCTCACCGCGACGCTGCTGGAGCTGCTGGCGCCGCAGGACCTGCGCCCCTTCCCTTCCTGCGCGATCGCCCGCTTCGAGCCCGCGCCGTGGACCGCGCGGCCGGGTGCCGCCACGCTCCTTCCGCGCGGCACGGTGCTGGACGCGATCCCCGGGCCGAATCCCGCCTGCCGCTTCACCACCACGGCGCCCACCCAGCTCCTGCCGCTGCACGTGGCGGCGGCGGGCTGCCGCAGCGCAGCCGCCACGCTGGCGGGCATGCCGTTGCCGCTGCGCACCGGCGCGCTGCTGTCGCTGCGGCTGGCGCTGGCACCACAGGCGCCGGGGTGGGGAGCGCTCGGCGTTCAAAGCATCCGCCTCTTCCTGGACGGCGACGCCTCGCTGGTGGCGCTGCTGCGCGAGACGCTGTGCAGCCGCGTGCTGGCCGCGCTGGTGCAGGCCTCGCCGCAAGGCCCCTGGCAGGCCGACGCGACGGCCCTGCCGCGGGCGGTGGGGCTGGAGGACGACGAGGCCCTGGTCGAGCCCGAAACCCGCGCGCCCGAGGCCAGCCGGCTGCTGGTCGAGTACTTCGCGTACCCGGAGAAATTCAATTTCATCGACCTGCCCCTGCCGGCCGCGGCGCGCGCGTCGCACAGCCGCGAGCTGAGCCTGCACTACGCGCTGGCCGGCCCGCTCGATGCCGACGCGGCGCGGCTGCTGGAGCTCGCGAGCGCGGGCAACTTCGTGACGGGCTGCGTGCCCGTGATCAACCTGTTCCGCCGCCGCGCCGATCCCATCCGCATCGACCACCGCTCCGCGCTGTACACGGTGCTGCCCGATGCCGCCGCCGCCGCCGCGGCCCACGAGGTCTACGCCATCGACCGCGTGCTGCGCACCCGCGAGACCGCCACCGGCAGCCGCACGGAACCCGTGGTCCCCCTGCACGCGTTGCACCACGAGGCGCTGCTGCGCGAGGGCCCCGTCCCGAGGCTGTGCTGGTGGGCCCAGCGCAACCCGGCGCTCGCCCAGCGCAGCCCGGGCCACGAAATGGAGATCGGCCTGCTGGATGCCGGCTTCGACCCGGCCCAGCCGGCCACCGAGACACTGAGCATCGAGCTGCGCGCCACCAACCGCGACCTGCCCACGCGCATGCGCATCGGCCAGCCCGATGGCGACCTCGCCCTGGCCGACGGCGGTGGCGCCGGCGTGCAACCCGTCATCCGGCTGTTGCGCAAGCCCACGCCGCCACGCCGCCTGGAGAGCGGCGGCGAAGGCCTGTGGCGGTTGATCTCGCACCTCACGCTGAACCTGGCCGGGCCGGTGGCCGGTGACATCGACGCGCTCAAGGCGCTGCTGCGCCTGCACGACCTGCCGCGCAGCGTGCAGGCCGAGCGCCTGATGGCCGGGCTGCAGGCGGTGGAGTACGAGCCGGCCGAGGCCTGCGTGGCCGGCAATCCCTTCGCCACCGTGGTGCACGGCACGCGGATCCGGCTCAGCGTGGACGAGCGCCACTTCGTCGGCAGCGGGTTGTGGCTGTTCGCCCAGGTGCTGGAGCGCTGTTTCGGCTTGCAGGCCCAGCTCAACACCTTCACGCAGTTGCAGGTGCTGTCCGCGCGCACGGGGCAGTTGCTGATCGACGGCCCGCGACGCAGCGGCGCGGCACCGCTGGCATGAGGCCGCCCTCGCCGCGCACGGGCGCCGCCGGTCCGCAGGCCAGCGCCATCGCGCGGCTGCTGCAGCAGCCCCAGCACTTCGAATTCCACCAATCGCTGCGGCTGCTGGAGCGCTGGCTGGCCGCGCTCCCGGCGGGCGCGCGGCCAACGCTGCGGTTCCGCAACTCGCTGTCGCTGGCCTTTCCCGCCAGCGAGATCGAGGCGCTGGAGGTGGAGCACGACGCGCCCGGCCCCGCGGCGCCGGAGGCCGGCGACACCGGGCCGGATCGGTCCGCCACCCCGCGCCGCATCACGCTCACGCCCGCCTTCATGGGCCTGCTGGGTGCCGCCGGCGCGCTGCCGCTGGCCTACACCGACATGCTCACGGCCTGCGAGGTGCAACAGCGCGACGGCGCCGCGCGGGCGTTTCTGGACCTGTTCCAGCACCGCGCCGTCGTGCTGTTCCACGCCGCCTGGCGCCATCACCGCCTCGCGCCGCGGGCCGAGGCCGAGGGCCGCGATGCGGGCCTGGCACTGGCCTTGAGCCTGCTGGGACTGGGACACGCGTCGCTGCGCGAGCGGCTGCACCCGCACGAGGGTGGCGTGGGCGATGCGGCGCTGGCCTACCACGCCGGGTCGCTGCAGCGACGCTGCACCAGCGTCGGCGCCCTGCAGGCGCTGCTGGCCCACTACCTCGGCGTGCCGGTGCGCATCGAGCCGTTCACCGGCCGCTGGTGCGCGCTGGCGTCCGGCGGCCGAACCCTGCTCGGCGCCACCAACGCGACGCTGGGCGACAGCGCCGTGCTGGGCGAGCGCACCTGGCAGCGGGACCTGCGCCTGCGCGTGTGCCTGGGGCCGCTGGATGCGGCGCGGCACCAGCGCTTCCTGCCCGGCCAGAGCGGGGCGCTGGCGCTGCGGGAGCTGCTGACGCTGGCCAGCGGCGTGAGCCTGGAGTACGAGGTGTGCCTGCGCCTGCGCAGCGACGCGGTGGTGCGTACGCAACTGAACCGCGAGAACACGGGCTTCCATGCCCGGCTCGGTTGGAACACTTTCTTACTTTCCAGCCCCAGTCCCCGCGAGCGGGAAGAAGCGGTCTACGACCTGCACGCCACGGCCACCTGAGCGTGGTGCCCGCCGCGGCTTCAGAAAGAAGCCATGAGCCACCGCATCACCCAGCTCGTTTCCAAGCTCAACGACACCTGCCGCCATGCGGCGGCCCGCGCAGCCGCCCTCGCCATGGCGCGCGGCCACCACGAGGTGGACATCGAACACCTGCTGCTGGCGTTGCTGGAAGGCGCCGGCAGCGATTTCACGGGGCTGTGCCGGCGCTTCCGGGTGGATGCCGCACAGCTGCGCGCCGAGTTGGAGCAGGAGCTCGCGACGCTGCCCGCCGGCCATGAGCAGATGCCCGTCTTCAGCCTGCGGTTGCGCACGCTGTTCGAGCAGGGCTGGAGCCTTGCTGCGCGGGACACGCACGACACCCGCATCCGCAGCGTCCACCTGCTGCAGGCGCTGCTCACGCAGCCGGCGCTGAGCCACGTCACCCGCCGCGCCAGCCCGCAGTTCGCACGCATCCCGGCCGAGGCGCTGACGCACGGCGTGGACGAGCTCACGCTCGGCTCGGCGGAGGCGCCGGGGAGCGCGATGGCGACGATGCAGGCGCCCACCGGCGGCGCCATGGTGGCGCCCGCATCGAAAGCCCTGGAACCGTCGGCGCTGGAGCAGTACACGCTGGACCTCACGCAGCATGCCCGCGACGGCGGCATCGATCCCGTGATCAGCCGCGACGCCGAAATCCGGCAGCTCATGGACATCCTGCTGCGCCGGCGCCAGAACAACCCCCTGCTCATCGGCGAGGCGGGCGTGGGCAAGACGACGGTGGTGGCCGGGCTGGCGCTGCGCATCGCCGCCGGCGAGGTGCCCCGGGAGCTGTGCGGCGTGGCGATCCGCGCGCTGGACCTGGAGCTGCTGCAGGCCGGTGCCGGCATCCCCGGCGAGCTGGAGCGGCGGCTGCGCCGGCTCATCGCCGAAGTGCAGGGCAGTGCGCATCCCGTCGTGCTGTTCATCGACGAGGCGCACACGCTCCTGGGCACTGGGGCCGCCGAAGTGCTCAAGCCCGCGCTGGCCCGCGGCGAGCTGCGCACCATCGCCGCCGCCACCTGGAGCGAATACCGGCGCCACGTCGGCAAGGACGCCACGCTGGCGCGCCGCTTCCAGGTGGTGAAGGTGGAGGAGCCCAGCCCGGCGCTGGCCGTGGCCATGCTGCGCGGCCTGGCGCCGCGGATGGAGCGGCATTTCGGCTTGCGCATCCGCGACGACGCCATCACCGAGGCCGTGCGGCTGTCCACGCGCCACCTCGGCGAGCGGCAGCTGCCGGGCCAGGCCGTCAGCGTGCTGGACAGCGCCTGCGCGCGCGTGGCGCTGAGCCAGAGCACGGTGCCGGCCGCCATCGAGGCGCAGCGGCGCCAGATCGAGCGCCTGGAAGCCGAGGCCGCGTCGCTGCGGCGCGAGGACGCCCTCAGCGAGGCACAAGCGCGGCGGCTGCGGACGCTGCAGGCCGAGCGCGGCGTGGCCCAGGCCCGCCTCGACGCGCTGTGCGCCCGCTTCGAGGCCGAGCGTGCGCTGGTGCAGGAGCTCAAGACGCTGCACGCCACCCTGTCGGACCCACAGGCGCTGTCATGGCGCACGGCGCAGCGCCTGCTCTCGGGCCGGGCCGCGCTGGCCGAGCTGCAGGCGCAGTCAGGCCTGGTGCCGCTGGAGGTGGATGCGAACGCGGTGGCCGCCGTGGTGGCCGACCGGGCCGGCATCCCGCCCACCCGGCTGCTCCAGGACGAGATCCAGACGATGGTGAAGTTGGAAACCCTGCTGGCGCAGCGCGTCATCGCCCAGCCGCAGGCGCTGTCCGCCATCGCGCAGCGCCTGCGCGGCAACCGCGCCGGCCTGCAGGCGCTGAACCAGCCCCGGGGCGTGTTCCTGCTCGTGGGTCCGGGCGGCGTGGGCAAGTCCGAGACGGCGCGGGCGCTGGCGGAGCTGCTCTGTGGCAGCGAACGCCGGCTCGTCACGCTGCGCATGGACGATTACCGGGAGATCCACACCCTCGACGTTCCCCAGGACACGCCGCCGCGCTGGCGCGGCAGCGGCGTGGTCACCGAGGCCGTGCGGCGCCATCCCCACAGCGTGGTGCTGCTGGACGAGGCCGAGCAGGCGCCTCCCGAGGTGCTGGCGCTGCTGCACCAGGTGCTCGACCAAGGTGTGCTCCAGGACGCCGAGGGCCGCCCGGTGGACTTCCGCCACTGCCTGCTCCTCCTGAGCAGCCAGCTGGACGCGGAACTGGTCCGCCAGGCCTGCGCCGTGGCCGGCGCCGACACCACCCGGCTCGCCAAGGCGCTGCGTCCCCCCCTGGCCCGCCGCTTCAGCCCGGCGCTGCTGGAGCGCCTGACGCTGGTGCCCTACCTGCCCCTGGACGCCACCGCGCTGCAGGCCATCGTCCGGCTCAAGCTCGACCGCCTCGCCATGCGCGTGGCGGCGCGGCACCAGGCGCCGCTGCACTACGACGACGCCGTCGTCGCCGCCATCCAGGCGCGCTGCAGCGGGACGGCGCCCGGCGCGCACCCCATCGACCAGTTCCTCGAAGCCACGCTGTTGCCCGCCATCGCCGAGCAGGTGCTGCAGCGCATGGCCGGCGGCCGGCCGCCGCAGGGCATCCACATCAGCATCGGCGCCGCCACCGGCCAGGCGTCCGCGCTCCACGGCCGCTGAGCAGCGCCTTTGCGGGTGGGCCTCAGGCTCGACCCGTGACGGGAAGCGGCACCAGCAGCCCCCGCGCCATGCGGCCTTCGGGCGCTGACGCCACCACGCGCAGCACCGCCTCCCGGGTGGCCGACACGATCACGCTGGCGTTCGCGGCGACGACCAGGCGCTCGCCGGGGCGCAGCACATGGTCCTCGCCCTCGCCGTCCAGCGTCACCCATAACTCGCCGGCCTCGCACACCAGCGTCTGGCGGCGCACCTGAGACAGCACGACCCACTCCCTGCGTGCCAGCGCCAGGCGGGCGCGGCAGCAGAAGCCCACCTCCAGCGACGGTGTTCCACGCCCGGCAACCGCCCGGCGCAGGACCGCCCTGACCGGCTCGAACGGCACCGCGGCCCCGGCGGCGGAGAACAGGCGCGGCCAGGCCGGCGTCCCAGCGGCTTGAAACGGGCTCATGGCAACTCCTTCCGTGGCCAGCCCGGCACTGCGCCCGCAGCCCTTGAAGCCGGCTCAAAGCTTGGATAGCCCGCATTGAAGGCCCAATCCGCTCTGGGAACAATGGAGAATTGCGACACGAACCGTTGAGTTCAGCTCACACCTCATGGCCCATTCCCTCCCTCCCCTGGGCGCGCTGCGCGCCTTCGAGGCCGTGGCGCGGCACTCGAACATCACCAAGGCGGCCGAGGAGCTGCATGTCACCCCGGGCGCACTGAGCCACCAGATCCGCGGCCTGGAGCAGCTCCTGGGCGTGACGCTGTTCGAGCGCCAGGCCCGCGGCATGGTGCTCACGCAACACGGCAGCGTGCTGTTCCCGGGGCTGCGCAGCGGCTTCGTCCAGATCCGCGAGGCCGTCGAGGCGCTGCGCGCCGCGGGCGAGCAGCAGGTGCTGGTGCTGAGCGCGCCCCCGGGCTTCACCTCGAAGTGGCTGACGCCCCGGCTGTACCGCTTCGCCGAGCGGCATCCGCAGATCGAGCTGCGCGTCGCCGCCTCGGCCGCCTACGCCAACTTCACGACCGACGGCGTGGACGCGGCGATTCGCAGCGTCACCCACCGCCGCCCCCGGGAGCCGGGGCTGTCCTACGAGAAGCTGGCTGACGCCAGCATGGTCGTCGTGTGCAGCCCCAGGCTGCTGGGCGGCCAGGAGGATGGCGGCGACGGCGCCCAGCCCTGGTACCGGCTGCCGCGCATCCACGATGACCAGCTGGCCGGCCACCCGGAAATGCCCGGCTGGCGCGACGTGTTCAAGGCCGCGGGCCTGGACCCGGACACGGCGGTGGAGCGGGGCCTGCACTTCAACAGCGCCGACCACGCCGTCGATGCGGCGATCCAGGGCGCCGGGCTGCTGCTGGCGCACACGCTGCTGGTGCGCGAGGAGCTGCGCGGCGGCCGGCTCGTGCAGCCGCTGGACGTGGTGCTGCCCCTGGACCGTGCCTACTACTTCGTCTGCCCGGCCCGCAAGCGCCAGCTGCCCGGCGTGGCCGCGTTCCGCGACTGGCTCAGTACCGAGATGGCCGAGGACGCGCGCCGGCCCTGAGCCGCCGCGGTGCGATCCGCGGCTTGAATTCTCTCAATAATTCCAGTAGTCTAGAAATATGGAAGAGAAAGACGTTGTCCGATCCCTGGCCGCGTTGGCTCAGCCGGTGCGCCTGCGGGTGTTCCGCAGCCTGGTGGTGGCCGGCCCGGCGGGCCTGACGCCCGGCGCGATGGCCGAGGCGCTGGCCCTGCCGGCCTCCACGCTGTCCTTCCACCTCAAGGAGCTGGCCAATGCCGGCCTGGTGAGCCCGGAGCGCGAGGGCCGCAACCTCATCTACCGCGCCGCCTTCGAGCACATGAACGCGCTGCTGGCCTACCTCACCGAGAACTGCTGCCAGGGCGCGGGCTGCTTGCCCGGCTCCAAACCCTGAGCTGAGGAGCCGCCCCGCATGGACACCACCCTCATCGCCCACGCCGCCACGCCCGCCCCGATGAGCCTGTTCGAGCGCTGGCTCACGCTCTGGGTCTTCCTCTGCATCGTCGCCGGCATCGCGCTGGGACAGTTCCTGCCCGGCCCGTTCCAGGTCATCGGCCGCATGGAGGTGGCGCGGGTCAACCTGCCGGTGGGCCTGCTGATCTGGGTGATGGTCATCCCGATGCTGCTGAAGGTGGACTTCGGCGCACTGCATCAGGTACGCCGGCACTGGAAGGGCATCGGCGTCACGCTGTTCGTGAACTGGCTCGTCAAGCCGTTTTCGATGGCCCTGCTGGCGTGGGCCTTCGTGCGCCAGGTCTTCGCGCCCTGGCTGCCGGCCGAGCAGCTCGACAGCTACGTCGCGGGGCTGATCCTGTTGGCTGCGGCACCCTGCACCGCCATGGTGTTCGTGTGGAGCCGGCTCACCAACGGACACCCGCTCTTCACGCTGTCGCAGGTGGCACTCAACGACACGATCATGGTGTTCGCCTTCGCTCCCATCGTGGCGCTGCTGCTGGGGCTGTCGGCCATCAGTGTGCCCTGGGACACGCTGGTCGCCTCGGTGCTGCTCTACATCGTGATCCCGGTGATCGTGGCACAGCTGTGGCGCAAGGAACTGCTGCGCCAGGGCCAGGCCACCTTCGATGCGACGCTGGCGAAGATCGGCCCCTGGTCCATCACCGCGCTGCTGGCGACGCTGGTACTGCTGTTCGCCTTCCAGGGCGAGGCGATTCTGAAGCAACCGCTGGTAATCGCCATGCTGGCAGTGCCGATCCTGCTCCAGGTCTTCTTCAACTCGGCTCTGGCCTACGGGCTCAACCGCCGGCTGGGCGAGTCGCACAGCGTGGCCGGTCCTTCGGCGCTCATCGGCGCGAGCAACTTCTTCGAGCTTGCGGTAGCAGCGGCCATCAGCCTGTTCGGCTTTGAATCGGGCGCCGCACTCGCCACCGTGGTGGGCGTGCTGATCGAGGTGCCGGTGATGCTGCTGGTGGTACGTCTCGTCAACCGCAGCAAGGCCTGGTACGAAGCCGGCGCCCGAGGTTGACGCTGTTCACCGGGGACCCACCGCCCCGCCTTTCCCGCAGTAGCCGTTGTCCGAAGCCCTGCGCGAGCGCAGGCGCGTCGCGGTCCGCCGCGCGCCCTGAAACTCGTGCCCACCCAGGAGAGCCCCCATGTCGATGAGCCCCAGCATCACCCTGCGCCAAGCCGGCGCGTCCGACTGGAGCGCCGTGCAGGCGCTGCTGGAAGCCAACCACCTGCCCACCGCCGGCGCACGCGAGCACCTGCCCACCTTCGTGCTGACCGAGGGCGGCAGCGAGGTGCTGGGCTGCGCCGGTGCTGAGATCTATGGCGACGTGGCGTTGCTGCGCTCGGTGGCGGTCGCACCGGGACTGCAGCGCCGGGGCCTGGGCCAAGCGCTGGTGGGCGCGCTGATCCAGGAAGCGCGGCAGCGCCAGATCCGCGCGCTGTATCTGCTCACCGTCACCGCGCCCGAGTACTTCAGCCGCCACGGCTTCCAGCGCATTGCCGCGGCGCAGGTGCCGCAGGCGCTGAAGGCATCGGCCGAATTCCAGGGCGCCTGCCCGGCCAGCGCGGTGCCGATGGCTCTGGCGCTGCGTGAGGCCACACCGGCGCAGCCACCGCGAAACCTGCCCGTGGCCGTGATCGGCGCCGGCCCGGTTGGCCTGGCGGCGGCGGCACGGCTGATCGAGCGCGGCATCGAACCCCTGGTGCTCGAAGCGGGTGCGCAGGTGGGCGCGCACCTGCTGGACTACGGCCACGTGCGCCTGTTCTCGCCCTGGCGCTACGACATCGACCCGGCCATGGCTGCGCAGCTCGCGTCCACCGGCTGGAACGCGCCGCCCGACGATGAGGTGCCGCTGGCGCGCGAGGTGGTGGAGCGCGTGCTGCAGCCCTACGCCGCGCTGCCGGCGGTGGCTCGGACCGTGCATCTGAACACCCGCGTCACGGCCATCAGCCGCGAGGGCTTTGACAAGGTCAAGAGCGCCGGGCGCGAGGCCGCGCCCTTCCTGATCCGCGCCCAGCGCGATAGGCGGTCGGTCGAATTCCGCGCCCGCGCCGTGATCGACGCCAGTGGCACCTGGTCGCAGCCCAATCCGCTGGGCGCCAGCGGCCTGCCGGCGCTGGGCGAGCGCGAGCTCGCCGACGCCGTCTTCTATGGCCTCCCCGACGTGCTCGGCCGCAACCGCGCGCGCTATGCCGGGCGGCGCACGCTGGTGGTGGGCGCCGGGCACTCGGCCGCCAACGCGCTGCTGGCGCTGGCCGAGTTGGCCGAAGCCGAGCCCGCCACGCACTTCGTTTGGGCCGTGCGCTCGCCCAATCTGGCGCGCGTGTTCGGCGGCGGTTCGGCCGACGCGCTGCCAGCGCGCGGCGCACTGGGCTCGGCGCTGAGGGGATTGCGCGACAGCGGGCGCATGGAGTTCGTCAGCGGGCTGCGCATCGCCGCGCTGCGACGCGAGCCCGACGGCCTGGTGGTCGAGGGCACCGGAGCGGACGGCCAGCGGCTGGTGCTGGAGGGCATCGACCAGATCGTCTGCGCCACCGGCCAGCGTCCGGACCTGGCCCTGGTAAGCGAGCTGCGCCTGAAGCTGGACCCGTGGCTGGAATCGACCGAGGCGCTGGGCCCGCTGATCGACCCCAACCTGCACAGCTGCGGCACGGTACGCCCGCACGGACACCGGGAGCTGGCGCATCCGGAGCCGGGCTTCTACACGCTGGGCGTGAAGAGCTACGGCCGCGCCCCGACTTTCCTGATGGCCACTGGCTTCGAGCAGGCGCGCTCGGTAGTGGCAGCCATCGCCGGCGACCTGGAAGCCGCGGACCGGGTGGAGCTGGACCTGCCGGAAACGGGCATATGCAGCGCCGGCCCGGACTTCGCGGACACCGGCACCGGCGGCGACTGCTGCGGCGGACCGGCCCAGCCGAAGAGCACGGAAAGCGTGGAGAGCACCGTGTGCTGCGGCCTCGATGTACAGAAGAAGAAAGCCGAGGGCGAGGCCGGCTGCGGTTGCGGCGAGCCCGCGCCGACCGCCACGGCGCCCGTCCAGCCGGCGTCCTGCTGCGGCACGCCGGTGATGGCCGAGATCAAGGTGGCCGCCCACTGCCGTGGCTGAGCCGGGCGCGCCGGCGCCGCCTCACCGCGGCCGGGCCGTGGCCCTCCTGGGCACGGCCCAGATCCTGGCCTGGGCCTCGTCGCAGTACCTGCCCGCGGTGCTGGCCGCGCCCATGGCCCGCTCGCTGGGACTGGGCGAGCCCACGGTCTTCGCGGCCTTCTCCATGGCGCTGGGCGTCTCGGCGCTGACCGGACCCTGGGCCGGGCGCGCCATCGACCGCCTGGGGGGACGCCCGGTGCTCATGGCGTCGAACGTGGTGTTCGCGCTGGGCCTGGCGGTGCTGGGGCTGGCGGCCAACGCCTGGATACTGTTCGCGGGCTGGATGCTGCTGGGCGTGGGCATGGGTTGCGGCCTGTACGAGGCGGCCTTTTCCGCCCTGGTACGGCTGTACGGGCCGCGGGCGCGTAACGCCATCACCGGCGTGACGCTGTTCGGCGGCTTCGCCAGCACCGTGGGCTGGCCGCTGTCGGCCTGGATGGCGGCGCACTGGGGCTGGCGCGAGGCCTGTTTCGCCTGGGCCGCGCTGCACCTGCTGTTGGGGCTGCCGCTCAACGCCTGGCTGCCGCGTGCGGCCACCGCGGCCCCACCGCCGTGGTCCTCCGGGGACACCGCGGCGGCGCCTTCCGCGTCGCAGCCGCCCGTTGCGGTCGCACAGCCACGGCTGGCGCTCGTGCTGCTGGCCCTCAGCTTCGCCTGCACCTCGTTCGTCACCACCGCCATGGCGACGCACCTGCCCGGGGTGCTGCAGGCCGCGGGCGTCAGCTTGGCCACGGCGGTGGCGCTGGGCGCACTGGTCGGGCCGGCGCAGGTGGCGGGGCGGCTGCTGGAGCTGGGCGTGCTGCGCCGGCTGCACGCGCTGCTGACGGCACGCCTGGCCGCGCTGGCGCACCCGCTGGGGGCCGCAGCGCTGCTGCTGGCGGGCGGCACGGCGGCGGCACCGTTCGCGCTGCTGCACGGCGTGGGCAACGGCATGCTGACCATCGCCAAGGGCACGCTGCCGCTGCTGCTGTTCGGCGCGCACGGCTATGGCGCGCGCCAGGGCTGGCTGATGCTGCCGGCGCGCGTGGTGCAGGCGCTGTCGCCCTTCCTGTTCGGGCTGGCGCTGCAGCGGCTGGGCAGCGCGGCGCTGGGGCTGTCGCTCGCCCTGAGCCTGGCGGCCTTCGGCGCGCTCATGCTGCTGCGCGCGCCCGCGGCGGCAGAAGGAGCGGTGGGCCGGGCGGGGAGCGGTTGAGCGTTGGCCTAAAGCTGCTCGGCCTCGCCAATGACTCGTCACTCCCGCGCAGGCGCACTGCTGTCCGGGAAAAGTTTCGACGTCAGGACGCCTCGCGTGCCGTGGGGCTGGCCGTGGAAAAAAACGTCGTCATCCCGGCGAAAACCGGGATGACGACGGGGTGGGCTGGCGGCCTGCGTTGCAGCCGGCGATGCGAACCGGTTTCCAACTCTCCCCGCCCGCCAGTGCGCTTCAGCCCTCCGCCTTCACCTCCTGCAGCACCTGCCGCAGCAGCGCCAGCCCCATCTGGACCTCCTCGGCCGTCGTGTTGAGCGCGGGCATGAAGCGCAGGCAGTGCGGGCGCGGGCCGTTGATCAGCAATCCCCGCTCGCGCGCCAGCGCCACCACCCGCGCCGAGGGCAGCTCGCCCAGCTCCAGCGCCAGCAGCAGCCCGCTGCCGCGCACGGCGCCCAGGCCCAGCTCCGCCGACAGCGCCCGCAATCCCTGCGCCAGCCGCTCGCCGGCGGCCTGGCTGGCCTCCAGGAAGCCCGGCGCCAGCAGCGTGTCCAGCACCGCCTTGCCGGCGGCGCAGGCCAGGGGGTTGCCGCAGTAGGTGCCGCCCTGGTCGCCCGGCGCGAAGCACGAGACCGCGCGCTTGGCCAGCAGCGCCGATAGCGGCACGCCGCCGCCCAGCCCCTTGCCCAGGGTCATGATGTCGGGTTCGATGCCGTGGCGCTGGTAGGCGAACAGCGGCCCGGTGCGTCCGCACCCGGTCTGTACCTCGTCCACGATCAGCAGCAGCCCGGCCTCGTCGCACAGCGCGCGCAGTGCCCGCAGGAAGGCCGTGCTGGCCGGGAACACGCCGGCCTCGCCCAGCACCGGCTCCAGCATCACGGCCACGGTGCGCTCGCTGACCAGGGCGCGCACGGAGTCGATGTCGTTGTAGCGGGCCTTGGGAAAGCCCTCGACCTGCGGCGCGAAGAGCCGGTCCCAGCCGGGCTTGCCGCTGGCCGACATGGTGGCCAGCGTGCGGCCGTGGAAGGCGTCGGCGAAGGTGACGATCTCGAAAGCGCCCTGCTTGTGCAGCTGGCCCCACTTGCGCGCCAGCTTGATCGCGCCTTCGTTGGCCTCGGCGCCGGAACTGGCGAAGAACACGTGGTCGAAGCAACTGTGCGCGGTGAGCAACTCGGCCAGCTCGATGGCGCGCGGGTTGAAGAAGGCGGGGCTGGGGTTGATCAGCATCGCCGCCTGCTCGGCCAGGGCACGCACCACCGGCGCGGGCGAGTGTCCCAAGCCGTTGACCGCCCAACCCTGCACCCAGTCCAGGTAACGGCGGCCCTCGCTGTCGAACAGGAAGGCTCCTTCGCCGCGGACGAAAACCGTCTCGGGACGGGGCGCCACCGGCATCAGGCTGGCGGTGGACAGGGGGGTTTGAGCTTGCACGGGCATCTCCTTCAGGTCGGACGGGACAAAGAAAAAGGCCACGGGGGTGAGCCGTGGCCTGGTCGGGAAAACTGCCTGGGGGACTGCTAGCGGTCCGCTGCTTCGAACCTCACCCCACGCTTCGCACGAACGCGGCACGGCTTGCGGGACCGGCGTCGGTCCGCGGCACTGCGTCGCGAAAGGCGGGAAGCGGAAATCATCGGACCATCGTAACAGGAGATTGCAGAACGCCCGCCGCGAGCGCTCCGCAGCACACCCTCAGGGCCTGAACAGCGACAGGTCGATCGCGCCCGCCATGGCCTCGTAGCCGGCGGCGTTGGGGTGCAGCGTGTCGCCGCTGTCGTAGAGCGGGCGCATGCGCCGCGGCCAGGCGGGGTCGCGCAGCGCGGCGTCGAAGTCGATCACGGCATCGAAGGCGCCGCTGGTGCGGACCCAGCGGTTCACCGCCTGGCGCTGCGCCTCCTGCGCGTCGGAGGCACGCAAGAAGGGCGTGAGCGTGCCGCCGTAGGCCTTCAGCCCGGCGGCGTGCGCCCGGGTGACGAGTTGCTGCAACCCGGAGATGACGCGCGCGGCGGAGGCGCCGGCGCGCAGGTCGTTGATGCCCAGCAGCACGATGACGAAGCGCGCCCCCGAGGCGGCCACCACGTCGCGGTCGAAGCGGGCCAACGCGCTGAGGCCCAGGGCCGAGGTCCAAAGCGTGTTGCCGTCCAGGCCCTGGTCGAGCACGCCCATCACCGGCCCCTGGTTCAGCAGCCGCCGCGCCAGCACATCGGGCCAGCGGCGGTTGGTGTCGGTGGTGGTACCGGCCCCGGCCGTGATGGAGTCGCCCAGCGCCACGACGGCCCCGACCCCGGCGGAAGCCCGCACGTCCACACCCGCCAGGAAATACCAGGGCGAGGTGCAAACCCGGTTCACGAACTGTTCGGCGCACACCGTGGTGGACGCCACCGGCATGCTGGCCGCGCTGGTGAAATTGCCCTTGGGCGAGACGTAATTGGTTTGCCGCGACCGGAAATGCAGCGTGGGCAGCCCGGTGGCCGCAGGCAGGTAAATGCTCACGGCCAGGTCACTGCGCGGCGGCACTTCGAGATTCACCGGATCGCTCAGCACCGCCGCCCCGGGTGCGATGGTGACGCCGAATTTGCCGCCAAAGGCCAGCGCACGGTCCGAGCCCGGCACGGTCGCCGCGCCATGGCTGCGCAGCGCGACATGGGCTGCACCAATTCGCAGTGGGGCTTGTCCATGGGCATTGGTAAAGCGCACGCGCACCCGGCTGCCGCCAATACTCACGTGAACGATTTCACGTAGGGTTTGCCTGTAAAATCCGGTCGCCAGTGATGCCCCGTTGTGCCAGGGCTGCTGCGGCGTCGCGCTCCAGGTACCAACCCAATGCAGGCCGGCGGCCTCGGGTTCCATATCCGGGACCGCGGCGGCGTGCCAAACCGTGAACGCCAGCAACATGGCGGCCCACCGGCGGACCGGAATACGGGTAAGCGCGGCGATTTTCATGGCGCGGCTCCTGGGTAGTCCGCCCCTTTATGCCGGGCGAGATTCCCGGCCGCCGTTTGCAAATGAAAGAGCCCGCGGACGGCGGGCTTGGTCCCGAGGCTGGGGCGCGGCCTCAGTCGCGCCCGGTGCGCACCGGGCGGCGCAGCTCCGGCAGGATGTCCTCGATGGTGAGCTGCTGCGCCCGCATGATGTTGCGGATCTTCACCAGGGCTTCAAGCCTGGCAGCCTCGCGCATGTCGCTGGCCTGGCGTTCCAGTTCCTGCAATTCAGTGCGCAACTCGCCGATGCGCACCATGATTTCGTCGTATGTGGGAGCCCGCTGCGGCTTGACCCAACCGGTTTGCTCTACTGCTGCCATATCTCTCGCTCAAAGATCAAATGACGATCCACCCTGAACCCGGCCAAGGGTTCGGTAAGTCTTGCAGGGTTATGGAGGTTCCTTGTTGGTGTTTCTGGTTATCACTGCATTCCTACCCTTGGGCAGCCTACCCGGGGTAAAGGCATTCGCAAACCCCTGTACCGGGCCTCATCGTGACCGCTAGCAGGCATATGAAAAGGACGGCGTGCCCGGCCGATACGGACACAATGCGTTCAAGCATACCGACAAGGTGGCGAAGACTGTTTCCGCAACATGAATTCTCGTTATTGATTGCCGCTGCCCACGGTACCGGACTGCAATTGACGGCCAGGGCCCCGTGAAGCGAGGCCAATCTCACGATACAGAACGTGATGCCGATTCAGCACGCAAGGCTTGAATCCACGTCCGTACAACTTCCGCTTTCAACAGCATCCCGGCCGGCTACCCGGGGTACGGGCCGCGCGCAAGGACATTCAACAAATGCCCCATTGTTTCACGAATTTCCGGGAATCTACCAGCGGGCAAGTAAATCGGCCGCCGGCGCCGCGCGGTGTCTCATGGCAGCGCGGCCACAATCGCGGCCCATGACTCGCGTCCCCGCTCCCAAACCTCCTGCCTGGCGGCGCTGGATCGCCATCGTGCTGCGCTGTGCGCACATCGCCGGCCTGGTGCTGCTGGGTGCGGCGCTGCTGGGCGCACCGCTGTCGCCGCGCAGCGGCGCGGCCGTGACGCTGTTCACCGGGCTGGCGCTGTTCGTGGCCGAGTTGGCGGACACGCGCATCCGCCTGGGCGAGCTGGCCGGCGTGGTGGTGCTGGTGAAGCTGGCGGCGGTGGCCTGGATGGCGCTGGACCCGGCGATGGCGCCGCTGCTGTTCTGGCTGGTGCTGGCGGTCTCGGGCCTGATGTCGCACGCGCCGCGTCCGCTGCGCCACTGGCGTCCGCGCCGCCAGGCGTAGTGCCAGGGCGTTAGCTGCCGCGCCGCGCGCGTGCCAGCAGCGCCGGCCAGCCCGGATAGTCCCGCGGCGCCAGCGAGAACTTGCGGGCGAAGTCGCCGGTGGAGGCTCCCGCGCGCAGCGCCTGCACGTAGGCGGCGCTGTCGCTGACCCAGCTGCCGCCCAACAGCGTGAGGCCGCGCGCGAACAGCGGATCGGGCGGGCAGCCGACGCTGGGCCCCACCATCGCCAGCGCCCGCGCGTTGCGGCAATGCGCCAGTGTCGCGCCCAGCGTGTCGTTGAGCAGCAGCGTGCCGGTGCACAGCACCTTGGCGCAGCCGGCCAGCTCGGCCGGGTCCAGCGTGACGCGCACGCCCTCGCGCTCGCCGGCCAGGTCGGCACGCAGCTCGACCACCAGCACGCGCGCGCCGCGCGCGGTGATGCGCGGGATCAGCGGCGTGAAGTAGCCGACCATGCCCACCGTCTCGCCGGGCTGCGGATCCAGCGCACCCAGCGAGTCGCCGCTGGCCGGGGGCGCGAAGCCGGCACGGTCGAAGAGCCAGCGCGTGAGCGCGTTGAGCGCGGCGAAGCCCAGCGTGCGCCGGATCGGGTCCGCCTCGGCGTAGCAGCGCGCCAGGGCCAGGGCGTCGCCGCCGGCCAGCGCGTCGCGGTCCACCTGCCCGTGCAGCCGTGCCCAGGTGTCGCCCAGCAGCACGTAGGACAGGCCCAGCGTGCCGTCCTCCAGCTCCAGCGCCGCGAATTCGCCGCGCAGGGCGTCGGGGGCCGGCGGCGGCGGCAGGTGCAGCGCGCGCACGCGCGGCAGCGGGCCCAGGTCGGCCAGGGCCCGCACCAGGGCCAGGGCGTCGTCGGCGTAGCTCATTCGTTGTTTCCTGTGGAAGGGGCATGCCGTGCCGCTCGCTGCGACAGGGCGTTGGGGAAGTACAGCGCCGTGAGGCTCTTGCTGTGCACGGGCGAGAAGCCGCGGCCGTCGCCGCCCTCGGCCGCATCGGCGTAGCGGCGCCAGTCGCGCACCCAGTGGATGTCGTCGCAGACCTCCAGCAGGCCCATCGTTTCGCGGTCACCCACCAGCACGCCCTGCACGCGCAGCCCGAAGCGGCGCTGCGCCTCGTCCAGCCGCTGCAGCGTGCGCGGCACGCAGCCGAACTCGCCGTCGCTCACCAGCAGCACGTCGGCCTGGTGCCAGCGCGCCTCGTGCACGCGCTCGATGGCGCGCTCGATGGGCGTCTGGATGTCGGTGCCGCCGTCGAAGCTCTGGCCCATGAGTTCCAGCAGCGCGCGCAGCCCGGCGGCATCGGCGCCCAGGTCGCGCTCCAGCACCTCGTCCGGGCCGCCGAAGGCGATGAGCTTGCAAGCGCGGCGCTGCTCGTGGGCGGCGCGCAGCGCGGCGATGGCCACGGCCTTGGCGATGTTCTCCGGTGCGCCGCGCATGGAGCCCGAGGTGTCCAGGCACAGGATGATTGGCCCGCGCTCCAGCGGCTCGGGCTCGGCCTGGGCGCTGCGCCGGTGCGGCGGCGCGTGCGGGTCCACGCGCCAGTCGGTGAGCACGGCCTGCGTCTCCCAGCTCAGCAGCCGCGCCTCGGCATGGCGCGCGCGCCAGAGCTTCTTGAGCACCGGGTGGTGCAGCATCACCGCCTCGCTGGCGAGCATGCGCTCGGGCCGCGACGAGAAGCGCACGCCGACGATCTCGCCCGGCGCATCGGGCAGCCGCGTCTCGATGGCGCGCAGCGCCAGCGGCGGGGCGTCGCGGGCGCTCTCGCGCGACTGCGGCGCGGGCGCCGCGGCGCTGCGCTCGGCACGGCCCAGGCGCCGCACCAGCGCCACCAGGGCCGGCAACTGCTGCAGCCACTCGCTGGCCTTGCGCGCGGCCTGCCAGGAGCGCGAGTGCAGTTGCCCATGCAGCTCGTCCCAGCGCATGTGGCCCAGGTCGCCCAGGCTGCGCAGCAGCGCCAGGTGCTCTTCCAGCCCCGCGCTCTCCAGTTGCCACTCGGCCCGGAAATCCTCCGCCACGCGGGCGATGGCCTCCGCGCGCGACAGCCGCGGCTGGTGATCGACGATGCGGTCCAGGTGCCACAGCAGCGTGCGCAGCACCTGCTCGGCCAGCGCCGGCACGCCGCGCGCCAGGCCGGCCAGCCCCAGCTCGCCCACCACGCGGCGCAACGGCTCGACGGCCGCGGCGTCGCCGAAGTCGGCCTGGGACGGCGGCAGCGTGCCGGCACCGAGGCTGTCGAGCCAAGTGCGCGCATCGGCCAGACGCCGGCCGCGCTCGCCGGCGCTGGTGATCAGGGCCGGCAGCCACAAGCCGCGCGGCAGCGCCTCCAGCCGGTCGTAGGGACGGTCCAGGGGAGCAGCGTCCATGCGGGCTTCAGGCGGCGGCCTCTTCGAGCACAACCGGCGCCGGGGCGGCGGCCTCCAGCTGCGCGTCCACGGGCAGGCGGCTGAAGGCCTCGCGCGCGTGCTGCAGCCGCGCGATCAGCCCGGCCAGCACCTCGCGCGTGTGCGCGTGCGCGCCCAGCAGGCGCTGCGCCAGGTCGGGCGGCAGCCACAGGCGGCCTTGCAGCCGCCGCGCCAGTGCCTGCTCCTGCTGCGCCGCCAGCGAATGCTGCTCGCGCGCCTGCGCCAGCACCTCGTCCACCTGCGCCACGCGCGCCTCGACGTGCACGGGGCTGTAACGGCGGCGCAGTTTCTCCTCCAGCGTGCCGGAGACCATGCGCAGCAACTGCTCGCCCTGCTCGCTGCCGCTGATGGAGCGCGCCAGCGCCAGCTTGCCGGCGGCGTTGGCGGCGCCGGGATCGTCCGGCGCGGATTGCTCGATCTCCAGCTGCCGCTCGAAGGCCTCCACCGCATGCGTGAGCCAGGGGGCGTCCTGCGGCACCGCGCCGACGAGCTCCTGCTCGAACCAGGCGGCCAGGCGCGGCACGTCCTGCGGGCCGGTGCTGGCGACATAGGGCGCCGTCCACAGGTCCAGCGCATCGACTTCGGCGCGGCCCTCGGTAGCGGCGGCCACGCGCAGCAGGCCGATCCACTGGCGCCAGCGCCGGTCGGACAGGGACAGCTCCTGCGCGCGCAGCCAGGCGCGCAGGGCGTGGCAGGCGGCCTCGGCCTCCGATCCCAGCCGCACCTGCGCCGCAGCCCCGGCCACCGCCGCGCGCTCGGCCGCGTCCAGGGGCTGCGCTGCGGCGGCAGTCGCCGGCCGCAGCTGCAGCAGCGCGCTGAAGGCGGCGTCGGTGACCGGCTGTACCGGCACGCGCAGGAGGAAGCGGTCGAAGAAGGCCTGCAGCGCCTCGTCGCCGGGCACCTCGTTGCTGGCACCCACCACGCTCACCAGCGGCGTGCGCTCGCGGCCGCTGCCGTTGTCAAACTCGCGCTCGTTGAGCAGTGTCAGCAGCGCGTTGAGGATCGCCGAGTTGGCCTTGAACACCTCGTCGAGGAAGGCGATGCCGGCGGTGGGCAGGAAGCCGTCGGTCAGGCGCTCGTAGCGGTCGTCTTCCAGCGCCTTGAGCGACAGCGGGCCGAAAAGCTCTTCCGGCGTCGAGAAGCGCGTGAGCAGCCGCTCGAAATAGCGCGCACCGTCGAAGGCGCGGTGCAGGCGCCGCGCCAACTCGCTCTTGGCCGTGCCGGGCGGGCCGATCAGCAGCACGTGCTCGCCGGCCAGCGCCGCCAGCAGCGCCAGCCGCACGGCGGTCTGGCGCTCCAGCAGACCGGCTTCCAGGGATTCGAGCAGCGCACCCAGGCGCGCGGAGTCAAGGCAAGTCATGCGCGATTGTCGCCACCCGGTCGGGGGATCGAAAAGAAACCGGATCAAGAATTCACGGCCCACGGCGACGCCATCTCCGGCTTTACGCAGCTTTACCGGGGCTTTACATGGCGCCGGTACACCGCCCGCCACGGTGCGCCGTTGCTGACTTGGCCCTGCCTTGCGACAGGCAGGCCCACAGCCAAGGAGTTGCGTTCATGAGTTGCAAGACATTCGTGGTCACGGTGCTGGCGCTGGCAGGCGCGCTGGGCAGCGGCCTGGCCCGGGCCCATGGCGGCGGCGACGTGCAGTGGTCCGTAACCATCGGCGCCCCGGTGGGCGTGCCGGTGTACCGCCAGCCCGCACCGGTGTACGTGCCGGCGCCGGTCTACCTGCAGCCGGCGCCGCTGAGCCGTCCGCGCGGCTATCGCCACCCCTCGCGCTGGGACACGGATGGCGACAGCATTCCCAACCGTCGCGACCGTCTCTACAACCCCGCCTGGGACCGTGACGGCGACGGCATTCCCAACCGTTACGACCGCTACAACAACCTGCGCCGCGACCGGGACGGTGACGGCATCCCGAACCGGTACGACCGGCGCAACGACCGCCGTTGAGCGCGCAGCGGCGGGGAGATCGGCCTGGCCCGCGTTCCTCGGGCCGCACCTGCCTGCCCATCAACGCGATGGCCGTGCTCCTTGCGGAGACACGGCCATCGTTTTGGCGCTTGCGGTGCCCTTACGCACCGCGGTACGGCCTCAGGGTGAGGGCGTGAACACGACGTCCACCCAGTAGTTCGACGACTGGTAGCTGGAACTCGGGAACTGCACCGTCGTCCCGCCGTAGGTGAAGACGCCGTTGGCGCCGCTCTCGCCATTGGCCAGCAGGTGGATCGGGCCCGAGGTCACGGCGTTGACGGCGAAGTAGCCGTAATCAACGGCATAGCCGCCATTGGGCGCGCGGTACGAAGCCACGTAGACGGTGTTGGCCGTGACGGGGACGGGCAAGAGAAAGTTCACCTGCTGCCAGCCCGTGGCGGTCTCGTTGAGGAAAGGAGCGCTGGCCAGGAGCGTGCCGTCGCTGCTCCACAACGCGCCGACGTGCAGGCCGGTGTTGTCCGGGCCCTTGTAGAAGCGGATGCCAGTGATGTAGCCGTTCTGGGTGACGCGGAACTTCACGCCCAGGTTGACCGCAGCAGAGTCGGACTGGCTGGCTACCGCCGGCGTCTCGGAGGCGGTAAAGGCCGAACACGGGCACGCCATCGCGCCCACCGTCACGCTGCGGCTGGCGGGCGTGGACTGGATGTTGCCGCTGTCATCCACCGCGCGCGCCAGGATGGTGGCCGGGCCGGCCACGGTGGGCGTCCAGGTGTAGCTCCAGGTGCTGCTACCGCTGGCCGGATGCCAGGTGGCGCCGTTGTCGGTGGAGACCTCCACGACGCCCACCACGCCGCCGCCGGCGTCGCTGGCCGTGCCGGTGATGGTCACGCTGCTGTTGACCAGCACGCTGGCGCCTGCCGCCGGGGCGGTGAAGGTGGCCGTGGGCGCCATCGTGTCGGGACCCGCCGGTGCCGGCGTCGGCGAGAACACCACGTCCACCCAGTAGTTGGCGGCCTGGTACGTCTCCGACGGGAAGCTGGAACTGCTGCCGTAGGCAAAGACGCCGTTGCCGCCGTTCACGCCGTTTTGCAGCAGGTGCACCGGCGCGTTGTCCACGCCCTTGGTGGAGAAGAACTGGCTGTCCCCGGCATAGCGGCCGTTCGGTGCGTAGTACGAGGCCACGTACACCGTGTTGGCGCTCACCGGCACCGGCGTGGCGAAGTTCACCTGCTGCCAGCCGGTGGCGGTCTCGCTGGTGAAGGGCGCCGTGGCCAGCCGCGTGCCGTCCAGGCTCCAGAGGTTGCCAATGTGCGTGCCGGTGTTGCCCGTGCCCTTGTAGAAGCGCACGCCGGTGATGAAGCCATCAACGTCCACGCGGAACTTCACGCCCAGTTCCACCGCGCTGGTGTCACTGACCGACGCATTGGTGGGCGTCGCCGTGTCGGACCAGGCGTTGCAAGGGCAACCATCCACGGTGGGCGCGACCGCGGTGGTGAAGCTCCACGTGACGGAGCTGGCCAGCGCGTTGCCCGCGAGGTCCTTGACGCGCGGGTCGGTGCCGCCGCCGCGAACGGTGGCGGTGTAGGCGGTGGAGGCCGCCAGCGACGCGCCGGGGGTGAGCGTGGCGGTGCGGCTGGCCGCGTTGTACGTCACGGTGGCGGGCACCAGCGTGCCGCCCGCGCTGCGCAGCTCGAAGGTGCTGCTGCCCACGGTGGCCGGGTCCACCGCCTCGCTGAAGGTGGCGGTGATGCTGCTGGTCGTGGGCACGCCCGTGGCAGCGTTGGCCGGCGAGGTGCCGGTCACCGTCGGCGCCGTGGTGTCGGGACCCGCCGGCGCCGGCGAGAACACCACGTCCACCCAGTAGTTGGTGGCCTGGTACGCCTCCGACGGGAAGCTGGAACTGCTGCCGTAGGCAAAGACGCCGTTGCCGCCGTTCACGCCGTTTTGCAGCAGGTGCACCGGCGCGTTGTCCACGCCCTTGGTGGAGAAGAACTGGCTGTCCCCGGCATAGCGGCCGTTCGGTGCGTAGTACGAGGCCACGTACACCGTGTTGGCGCTCACCGGCACCGGCGTGGCGAAGTTCACCTGCTGCCAGCCGGTGGCGGTCTCGCTGGTGAAGGGCGCCGTGGCCAGCCGCGTGCCGTCCAGGCTCCAGAGGTTGCCAATGTGCGTGCCGGTGTTGCCCGTACCCTTGTAGAAGCGCACGCCGGTGATGAAGCCATCAACGTCCACGCGGAATTTCACGCCCAGCTCCACCGCGCTGGTGTCATTGATCGACGCATTGGTGGGCGTCGCCGTGTCGGACCAGGCATTGCACGGGCAGCTGTTTTCGGCGGAAGCCGCTGCGGTGGTGAAGGACCACGTCACGCTGCTCGTCATCGGGTTGCCCGAGGCGTCCTTGATGCGCGGGTCGGTGCCGCCGCCGCGCAGCGTGGCGGTGTAGGTGGTGGAAGCCGCCAATGCCGTGAAGGGCGTCAGCGTCGCGGTGCGCGTGGTGGGGTCGTAGCTGAGGCTGGCCGCGACCG
>NZ_CALAOH010000177.1 GCF_937926365.1 uncultured Azohydromonas sp.
CTCGCGACCTCAACCTTGGCAAGGTTGCGCTCTACCAACTGAGCTATTCCCGCAGGGGATTCGGTGCATCACTGCAACCGGTTTGTCCGCCAGCAACCGCTGACAGCCGACACGGCGATGATTGTAATCGCTGGCTCATCATCTGAGCCTTTGATGCATCGCTGCGTCGTTGGCGTGGGTCGCATTGTATGACAGTTTTTTGGGATGTTCAGCACAGGCTCACAAAATTCTTCGAAGTGTCCCCGGATCGGCCTTCCCTGGCGCTTGCGGCTCCGGTTGCAGGCTCAACGGCATCGCCATGTCGTCCCGCAACCTCGCCAAGCTCGCCCGGGAGTCCTCCGGGCGGACCGTGCAGGACGGCGGGCGCGGATGGAGCGGCCCTGCGCGGGCACGAGGTTTGCCACTCGCGCGGGCTTCCACTTCCGTGCAGCCATGGACGCGCATCTCGAGATCTACCGACGCCTTTCCAAGATCGAGAACGAGCTCGTGCAAGCCGTGCAGGCCAGTGCCGTGGTACGCGGCGTGGCCGAGGACTTGCGGGCCTGCCTGCACCGGCTCAGCGAGGAGTCGCAGCAGGCACGCGCGCTGCACTTGCGCAACCAGGACGAAGCCGTGGCCCTGGCGCTGCGCGAGCTGGAGGCGCTGGCCGAGCAGGCCTGCCAGCTCGCGGACTGCCGCGCCGGCGATGCGCGCCGCGTGCTGCGCCCGGGGCTGGAAGAGGCGCGGCAGGACATCCGCGACCTGTGCCACCAGCTCGGCTTGCACCGCCGCGGCGCCGCGACCGAGCAGCGGGCCGCGCCCTGAGCCCCGCCCGCACGGTGCCGCCGGGGCCCGGTGCCGGGGCGCCGCAAGTGCCGCCTTCACGGAGCCTGCCGCCCCGGCGTGGCCGCTACAGTGGCCGCGTGCCCGTTCACGCGTGGAGGCCCTGGCGATGAGCACCCATCCGGTCCTGGTCGAAACCTGGCGCGGCGGCGTGGTGGAGTCGCGGCATCGCGGCTCCTTCGCCGTGATCGATGCGGACGGCGGCGTGCGCTGGTCCGCGGGCGACATCGACCTCCCCGTCTTCCCGCGCTCGGCCGTGAAGCTGCTGCAGGCGCTGCCGCTGGTGGCCAGCGGCGCCGCCGATGCCTTCGGGCTCGACGACGCCGCGCTGGCGCTGGCCTGCGCCTCGCACGGCGGCGAGGAGCCGCACGTGCGCACGGCGCTGTCCACGCTGCGGCGCGTGGGACTGGACGCCGACACGCTGGAATGCGGCGTGCACTGGCCCTACTTCGAGCCCGCGGCGCGCGCGCTGGCCGCCGCCGGGCGCGAGCCCAGCGCGCTGCACAACAACTGCTCCGGCAAGCACAGCGGCTTCCTGTGCCTGGGCGCGCACTTGGCCGGCGATCGCGACGCGCGCGGCTTCGTCGCCGGCTACGTGCAGCGCAGCCACCCGCTCATGCGCGAGGTGGAGCACGCGCTGCAGACGGCCACCGGCTTCGACCTGGCCCGCGCGCCTTGCGGCATCGACGGCTGCTCGATTCCCACCCATGCCATCCCGCTGCGACACCTCGCGCGGGCCTTCGCACGCGCGGGCGGCGGCACCGGGCTGCCGCCGGACATGGCCCTCGCCGCGCGGCGGCTGCGCACGGCGGTGGCCCGGCATCCCTTCCTGGTAGCGGGCAGCGAGCGCTCGGACACGCTGGTGATGGAGGCGCTGCGCGAACGGCTGTTCTGCAAGGGCGGCGCCGAAGGCATGTACTGCGCTGCGCTGCCAGAGCTGGGCGTAGGTTTGGCGCTCAAGATCGACGACGGCGCCGGCCGCGCCGCGGAGGTGGCGCTGGCGGCGCTGGTGTCGGCGCTGCTGCCGCTGGACGAGCGCGAAGCCGCCGCGCTGAGCGCCTGGAGCCCGCGTCCGCAGCTCAACCGGCGCGGCCTGGAAGTGGGCGCGCTGCGTGCTACCGAGGTGCTGCGGCCCGCGGCCGCGCACCGGACCCTGGGAGACCTGCCGGGATGAGTGAAGCCGTTTTTTCGCTGCAGCGCGGCACCACGCCACTGCTGCTGAGCCTGCCCCACGTGGGCACCGAGATCCCGCCCGAGCTGCGCCAGCGCCTCGTGCCGCGCGCGCTGGAGGTGGAGGACACCGACTGGCACCTGCAGCCGCTGTACGCCTTCGCGCGCGAGCTCGGCGCCACGGTGCTGGCGGCGCGCTACAGCCGCTACGTCATCGACCTCAACCGCCCGCGCGAGGACACGCCGATGTACAGCGGCGTCAACACCACCGGGCTGTGCCCGGTGAGCTTCTTCACCGGCGAGCCGCTGTACCGCCCCGGCCAGACGCCCGATGCGGCCGAGGTCCGCCAGCGTTGCGAACGTTACTGGCGGCCCTACCACGAGACGCTGCGGCAGGAACTGCAGCGGCTGCGCGAGCGGCACGGGCACGCGGTGCTCTTCGACGGCCACAGCATCAAGTCCGAGCTGCCGTGGCTGTTCGAGGGCGAGCTGCCCGCGCTCAACCTGGGCACGGCCGACGGCGCGAGCTGCGCGCCCTCGATGCGCCTGGCGCTGGCCGAATTGCTGGACGGCCAGAGCGCGTACAGCCACGTCATCGACGGCCGCTTCAAGGGCGGCTACATCACGCGCCACTACGGCCGGCCCGCCGAGGGCATCCACGCGGTGCAGCTGGAGATGTGCTGGCGCTGCTACATGGTCGAGGACGCACCCTACCGGCTTGATGCGTCCCGCGTCGCGGGCATCGAGCCGCTGCTGCGGCGCATGCTGCAGCTGCTCACCGAATGGAGACCCGATGAAAGTTGAGCCGCTGACCCTGTGGGCGCCTCGCGCCTGGCTGCCCGGCGGTTGGGCCGAGCAGGTGGTGCTGCGCAGCGACGAGGACGGGCGCTGGTGCGAGGTCCGTCCCCAGGCGGGGCTGCCGCCGGCGGGTGCGCTGGCGCTGGCTGGCGCCGTGCTGCCGGGGCTGGTGAACGCGCACAGCCATGCCTTCCACCGCGCCTTTGCCGGCCTGGCCGAGCGCTTCGACGCGCCCGGCGCCGGGCTGCACACCTGGGGCGCGCTGCGCGACCACGTTGCCGCGCGGCTCACGCCCGAGCTGCTGCAGGCCGTGGCCTCGCACCTGTACGTGGAGCTGCTGCGCGGGGGCTACACCCACGTCGTCGAGTTCAACGACCTGCACCTGCAGCCCGACGGCAGCCCCTATCCCGACGCGCAGCGCATGGCCTGGGCGCTGGCCGACGCGGCGCAGGAGGCGGGCATCGGGCTCACGCTCGTGCCGGTGCTGCGCGAGCATGCGCGCAACGGCCAGGCGCTGCCGGAGGGGCAGCGTCGTTTCGCGCGCAACCTGGAGCACACGCTGCGGGAGGCGCAGGCCGTGCGCGAGAGCGGCCGGCCGCTGCTGCACGCCGCGCTGGGCGTGCACGCGCTGTCCGCGGTGGAAGCGCCCACGCTGGCGCAACTCGTGCGCGCGGCGGGGCCGGAGCTGCGCGTGCACGTGCAGATCGCCGAGCACCAGGCCTACGTGCGGGCTTGGCGCGAGGCCACCGGCACGGGGCCCGTGGAGTGGCTGGCGCGGCAGGACCTGCTGGGCCGGCACTGGACGCTGGTGCACGGTACCCACGTCAGCGACGAGGAAGTGCAGGCTGCGGGCAGCGCCGGCGTGAGCCTGGTGGTGTGCCCCAGCAGCGAGGCCAACCTGGCCGACGGCTTGGCGGACCTGGCGCGCTGGATCGAGGCCGGCGTGCCCGTGGGCCTGGGCTCGGACATCCAGGTCACGCGCACCTGGCGCGAGGAGCTGCGTTGGCTGGACTACGGGCAGCGGCTGTTGCGCCAGCACCGCCAAGGGCCGGCCAAGCCCAACACGCCCAGCACCTCCGGCGCCGGGCGGCTGTGGACCATGGCGCAGCGGGGCGGCGCGGCCGCCGCCGGCCTGGAGCGCTGGGGCCTGGTGGAGGGCGCGCGCGCGGACCTGCTGGTCATCGACACCGCCGATGCCAGCCTGCTGGGCACGCCCGCGCCGCAGCTGCTCGATGCGCTGGTGTTCTCCAGCCCCGGCCGTCCCTGGCGCGACGCGGTGGTGGGCGGGCGTTTCGTGGTGCGCAACCACCTGCATCCGCACAGCGCCGCCATCGCCGGGCGCTTCGAGCGCGCGATGCGCAGCATCTGGAGTCTCTGAAAAACGTTTACAAAGGACATGGGCGCCGCTGCCGCCCGTGTTCCGACCTCACGTGAAGGAGAGTGCCGATGACCACCGCCCTTGAGATCCTGAAGTCCAAGCCGAACCAGGAAGTGATTTCCGTGCGCCCGCATGACACGGTGTACGAGGCCATCAAGCTGATGTGCGAGAGGAACATCGGCGCCGTGCTGGTGATGGAGGGCCCGGCGGTGGTGGGCATCTTCTCCGAGCGCGACTACGCCCGGAAGATCGTGCTGCAGGAACGCGCCTCCAAGAGCACGGCGGTGAACCTGGTGATGACGACCAACGTCATGTTCGTGGGCCCGCGCCAGACGGCCGAGGAGTGCATGGCCGTGATGACGCAGAACCGCCTGCGCCACCTGCCGGTGATGGAGAACGGCAAGCTGCTCGGGATGATCTCCATCGGCGACCTGGTCAAGCACATCATCTCCGAACAGCAGTTCCTCATCGAGCAGCTGGAGCACTACATCACCGGCGCGCGCGTCGAACCCTGAGGCTTGAGCTTGCGCCGGCCGCGGCCCGGGTCGTCCCGGCGCCGCGCGTTCGGCGCCGTCCTACACGCGCGCACGGCGGCGGACTATGGGCCGCTCCACCCCGCGGCGCTGCAATGGCGGCATCACGACGAATCCGAAGGTCCGCCGCCATGACCGCTTCCTCACCCGCTTCCCCGCCCCCCTCCGCGAACACCGACCCGTCCCGCCGGGACGATTCCGATCCCAAGGACCCGATGGACTCGCTGGCCGCGCAGGCGGCGACGAATCCGCTGGGCGCCGGCCTGGGTGCCGCGGGCGGAGCCGCCGCCGGTGCGGCGGCCGGCATCGCCGCCGGGCCGGTGGGCAGCCTGGCCGGCGCGGTGCTGGGCACCATCGCCGGCGCGCTGGCCGGCGGCACGGCCGAAAGCTCCTGGCACCGCAACAGCGGCAGCGACCACTGGCAGCGCCTCTACAACAGCCGGCCCTACATCACCGAGGGCGCGCGCTTCGAGGACTGGGGCCCGGCCTATGCCTACGGCGAGGCCATGTACGAGCGCCAGAGCGGCCCGCGCCGCTGGGACGCCGAGGTCGAGTCCGAGCTCGGCCACGGCTGGGAGGCCGAGCGCGCCCAGAGCGGCTCCACCCTGCCCTGGGACCAGGCCCGCCACGCCGCCCGCGACGCCTGGGAACGCCTCCACGATGCCGCCGACAACGACCCGACGCGGCCGGGGCGAGATATTGCGGGCTGAGCGCGCAAGCCAAAGAAAAAGGCCGCTGTCGCGGCCTTCTTGACGTTTCGGTGCAGCCCCGCGCCCGGGCGCGGGGCTCGCTGCCAGCTCAGTGATGCGCCTTGCTGCGCGTGGGCTTGTCGGTGAGGCCGGGGACGTGCACCGCCAGCAGCACCGGTTGCTCCTCGCCGTCCGGATCGAACAGCGCCTTGCGCACCATCAGTGCCACCGAAGACGGGTTCAGCCGCTCGGTGGGGTGCGCGGTCGCTTCCACCAGGCTGCGGTACAGCGGCGCCGGCAGCAGCATTGCCAGCTCCAGCGACAGCTCGTTGGCCCGCTCGTAATCCTCCAGCGGCGAGCTCTTGTCCAGCGCGCCCGCCAGCACCAGGTACTGGGCCACCTTCTCGACGATGTCGATCTTCTCGCGCGCGGGCAGGTCCTTCATGGGTTTCGACTCCTTTATTCGACAGGGGCGGGAGGGTAGCAAAGAGCGCCCGCTTACCTCGGCGCAAGGAATGTGGCCGCGATGTCCAGCGTGGCGCGCACGCCCACGTCGGTGCGGTGCTCGCTCAACCAGCGCTGCGCGGCCGCGCGGCCCAGGCCGAACAGCCGCTCCAGGAAAGACGGCCGCGTGTCGAGCTTGGTGGCGGCCTCCAGCGCCGCGAGTTCGCCCTCGTCGGCAATCATGTGCAGGCGCAGGTCCTTGTAGCGCCCCCGCTCGATGCGCTCCTCCGCCAGCAGCTTCTGCACGAAGGCGATGGCGCGCATCTCGCCCGCCAGCGCGGTGTTGAAGCCGATCTCGCTCACGCGGTCGGCAATCGCCAGCGCCGTGCGCGGCGTGGCCGGGCGCTTGAGCGGATTGATCTTCACCAGCAGCAGGTCGGCTTCCGGCGTCTCGTAGATCAGCGGCCACAGCGCCGGATTGCCGGCATAGCCGCCGTCCCAGTAGGGCTCGCCGTCGATCTCCACCGCGCGGAACAGGTGCGGCAGGCAGGTGGAGGCCATCAGCGCATCGATCGTCAGCCCCTCGCCGCTGAAAACCCGTGGCTGCCCGGTGGTGACGCTGGTGGCGATGACGAACAGGGCCGGCGGCGCCGAGCGCAGCGCCGCCACGTCCACGTGCCGCGCCACCAGGTCGCGCAGCGGGTTCAGGCCGAAGGGGTTGAGCTGGTAGGGGCTGAAGCTGCGCGCCCAGCTCTGGAACCAGTCCGCCGGCGTCCAGCCCCACAGCGGCGTGCCGGACGGCTGCGTCCAGCCCGGCAGCGCCGGTGGCTGCAGCGCGCCGAAACAGTGGCCGGCGCGCGACACGTCGTGCCAGAACGCGCGCAGCGCCTGGCGCGCGCCCTCGTTGCCGCCGCGCGCCAGGCCCGTGGCCAGCACCGCGGCGTTGAGCGCGCCGGCGCTGGTGCCGGAGATGCCCGAGAAGCGCAGGGAGCCGTCCTCCAGCAGCGCGTCCAGCACGCCCCAGGTGAAGGCGCCGTGCGAGCCGCCACCCTGCAGGGCCAGGTCGATCGCCAGGACTTCGCTCATGCCGCATCCCCTTCCCTGTCCTCGCCCGGCGCACCGGCCCCCTCCCCGGGCGCCGCCGCGGCACCGCCGTGCTGCTCCAGCAGCGCCTGCAGCGTCGCGAGCGTGTCGGCCTCGTGCAGCGGCTTGTCCGGGCGCAGCCGCAGCATGCGCGGGAAGCGCAGCGCGATGCCGCTCTTGTGGCGCGGGCTGCGCGCGATGCCCTCGAAGCCCAGCTCGAACACCAGCGCCGGCCGCACGCTGCGCACCGGGCCGAACTTCTCGATCGTGCTGGCGCGGATGACGCGGTCCACCTCGCCGAACTCCGCATCGGTGAGCCCCGAATAGGCCTTGGTGAAGGGCACCAGCTGCAGCCCGCCCGGCAGCGCCGGTGCGCGCCGCGCGATGGCCTCCACCACCGCCTGCGCCTCGGCCGCGTCGGCGGGCGGCCGGTTCCACACCGCGAAGGTGTAGTCGGTGTAGACGCTGGCCCGGCGTCCGTGGCCGCGCTGGGCATAGACCAGCACGCCGTCCACCGTCATGGGCTCGATCTTCCACTTCCACCACAGCCCTTCAGCCTTGGTGCGGCCGGCGCCATAGGGCGCGGCGCGCTGCTTGAGCATCAGGCCCTCGACGCCGCGCTCGCGGCTGGCGGCGCGCTGCGCGGCCAGCGCCTCCCAGCTGTCGGCTTCCAGCAGCGGCGACACCGGCAGCCCGGTGCGCGCGCCCAGCGCCTCCAGCCGCTCGCGCCGGCGCAGCAGCGGCTCGCCACGCAGGTCGTGCCCGTGCTCTTCGAGCAGGTCGTAAGCCAGGAGCGTCACCGGCGCTTCCTGCAGCAGCTTGCGCGGCAGCGTCTTGCGGTTGAGGCGCTGCTGCAGCCTGGCGAAGGGCGCGGGGCGACCGTCCTGCCAGGCCAGGATCTCGCCGTCCACCACCGTGCCATCGGGCAGCGCCTGCGCCAGCGCCACCACCTCCGGGAAGCGCTCGGTGACGAGTTCCTCGCCGCGCGACCAGATCCAGCACTGCCCGGCGCGGCGCACCACCTGGGCGCGGATGCCGTCGTACTTCCACTCCACGATCCAGTCCGCCGGCGTTCCCAGCCCTTCGGGCACCGCCTCCAGCGCATGCGCGAGGAAGAAGGGATACGGCTGGCCGCTGTCGGCGGGCGCGGCGGTGGCATCCTGCGGCGCCAGCAGCGCCAGGAAGCGCGCCGCGCCGGGGGGCTGGCGCGCGTCGGTGTAGCCCATCATGCGCTGCGCCATCAGCTTGGCGTCCAGGCCGGCGTGCTCGGCCAGCGCGCGCTGCACCAGCAGTTTGCTCACGCCGACGCGGAAGGAGCCGCTGATGAGCTTGCACAGCAGGAAGCGCGCGGGCGTGTCCAGGGTGCCCCACCACAACGCCAGGCACTGCGCCTGGGCCTGCGGCGGCTGGCCGCGCAGGGGCAGCAGCCGGGTTTCGACCCACTCCGCCAGGCCCACCTCCTCGCCCTCGCGGCTGGCCGGCGGCGGCAGCACCAGGGCGATGGTTTCGGCCAGGTCCCCCACGGCCTGGTAGCTCTCCTCGAACAGCCAGTCCGGGATGCCCGCCAGCTGGCAGGCCGTGGCGCGCATGAGCGCGCCGGGCACGCTCTGGCGCGGCTTGCCGCCGGCCAGGAAGTACACGGCCCAGGCCGCGTCGGCCGGGGACGCCACGGCCAAGTAGCGGCGCAGGGCCGCGACCTTCTCCAGCGTGGCGGTGCGGGCGTCGAGCTCGGCGTAAAGCTGGGCGAACAGGCGCATAAGGCTGTCATGATGCCGCGCCCTTCGGCAGCGCACGCCGCTTGCCGTAGCAGGCTCGGCGGCCCGCACGGGCCCTACACAAACCGAGAGGAACCCACAGCATGCAAGTACAAGTCAACCACGACGACCACATCCCCGGCCGCGAGGACATGGAGCGCCAGATCGCGCAGATGCTCGAAGCCGAGCTCGACCGCTACGCCGACCAGATCACGCGCGTGGAGGTGCACCTGAGCGACAACAATGCCGACAAGCTGGGCGACGACGACAAGCGCTGCCTGATCGAGGCCCGCGTCGCCGGCCACGGCCAGCTCACCGCCAGCCACCAGACCGGCGACATGCGCGCCGCCATCGACGGCGCCATCGAGAAGCTCCTGCGCGTGCTCGACAGCAGCGTGGGCAAGGTGCAAGACAAGACCAAGAATGCGCGCGAAACCATCCGGCGCGAGGGGGTGGACGGGTTGTAATCCCGCCGCGGGCGCGCCAGCGCGCCCGCCCCGCGCGCCTCAATGCGACATCAGCACCGGCACCGTCATCGACTGCAGCAGCGTGCGCGTGACGCCGCCCAGGACCAGTTCCCAGGCGCGTGTATGGCCGTAGCCGCCAATGACGATCAGGTCGGCGTCCACGTCCGCCGCGCGTGACAGCAGCGCCTCGGCCACCGGGGCATCGGGCGTCCAGGGCGACAGCAGCCGCTCGCCCACCGAGGGCTCGCGGCTGCGCTGTAGGCTGCACGTGGCGCGCACGCCGTGCAGGCCCAGGTACTGCACCAGCGGCTCCAGCGGCGGCACCTCGTCGTCGCCCCGCACGAAGCGCACCAGCTCCACGCTGGCCGCGCGCCTGAGCAGCGGCAGCGCGTCGCGCAGCGCGCGCACGCTCTCGCGGCTGCCGTTCCAAGCCACCAGCACGTTGCGCACCGCGCGCGGGCGCGGGCCGCCATGGCCGTCGGTGTAGGGCACGAGCAGCACCGGACAGCCCGCGCCCATCAGCACCCGACCGGCCAGCCCGGACGCGGTGCCGTCGGGCGTCTCCGGGTCGTGCTGGCCCATCACCAGCAGGTCGGCGCAGCGCACGTGGCGCAGCAGCGTGGGCAGCGGGTCGGCCAGCACGCTCTCGAAGGGCAGCGGCTTCTCGCGGAACTGGCCCAGCTCGTCGATCAGCGCCCGCGCCTGCTCCATGCGTCCACGGTCGCTGTCGATGCTCAGCTGCGTGGCGATGGTGGTGGCCTCCGGCGTGAGGTAGGCCGCCGTGGGCGTGGCCTCCACCGCGTGCACCGCCTCCAGTTCGGCCCCATGCTCGTCCGCCAACGACGCCGCCCACAGCGCCACCTCGCGGGCGCGCGGGCTGTCGCTGACGTGCACCACGATCCGGCGCAGCTCGCTCATGTCACAGCTCCTTCATTGGTTGAGGAATTCACGATGCGCCGCCACGACCGCCGGCGGCCCGCCGATGCTAGTGCGCCCCGCCCAGGCGGGATGGTTTCAGGGCAGTGCCTCGTACAGCCCGTCGAGGATGTGGGTGCCCGAGAGATGCCGCACCTCCAGGCGGTAGGCCAGGAAGTCCATGGAGCGGCCGGGCTCGATGGTCTGCGACAGCGAGGCGGTGGTGCCGGGGTTGTTGGCGTAGATCACGCCCATGGGCGACTGGCCGCGGTTGAACACCCGGTACCAGCGCGCGTTGGAGCCGTCGGTGTTGAAGATCAGCTGGCGCTGGCCCGGTAGCAGGCGTATCAGGCCGGGGGTGGTCATGCAGCGGTTCTCTCTCGCGGACGCGGATCGGGTTGCGGGAAACGGTAGGCCAAGGTGCCCGGCCAGGCACTCGGCCGCAAACCCGCCATGGTAGCCGCTGAGGCCGGCGCGGCCCTGGGGGCGTGCGCCGCGCGGCACGGTCGCGCGCGCATCGAAGTGCGCCGCCGCCCCGCCCGCTATGCTGTACGCATGCACAGCCCGGGACGCCAGCGCTGGATCGCGCACCTCGACATGGACGCCTTCTATGCGTCCGTGGAGCTGCTGCGTTATCCGGAGCTGCGCGGGCTGCCGGTGGTCATCGGCGGGCGGCGCGCGCACCAGCCCGAGGAGTCGTCCGACGGCAGCCGCCGCTATGCGCGGCTGCGCGACTACGCCGGCCGCGGCGTCATCACCACCGCCACCTACCCGGCGCGCGCCTACGGCGTGCACTCGGGCATGGGCCTGATGAAGGCCGCGCAGCTCGCGCCCGATGCCGTGCTGCTGCCCGCCGACTTCGACGCCTACCGTGCCATGTCGCGCCGCTTCAAGGCCGCGGTGGCGGAGATCGCGCCGGTGATCGAGGACCGTGGCATCGACGAGATCTACATCGACCTGAGCGATCTGCCCGCGGTCCACGAGGTGCTGGGCCACGACCCGTTGGCCGGCGTGCGCGCCGTGGCGCAGGAGATCCGCAACAACGTGCGCGCCGCCACGGGGCTCACCTGCTCCATCGGCGTCACGCCCAACAAGTTGCTGTCCAAGATCGCCTCCGAGCTGGACAAGCCCGACGGCCTGACGGTGCTGACGCTGCAGGACCTGCCCACGCGCATCTGGCCGCTGCCGGTGCGGCGCATCAACGGCATCGGCCCCAAGGCCGGCGCCAAGCTCGAAGCGCTGGGCATCCGCAGCATCGGCGAGCTGGCGCAGCGCGAGCCCGCCTGGCTCATCGAGCGCTTCGGCCGCAGCTACGGGCAGTGGCTGTACGAGGCCTCGCACGGCCTGGACGAGCGGCCGGTGGTCACGCACAGCGAGCCGGTGTCCATCAGCCGCGAAACCACCTTCGAGCGCGACCTGCACGCGGTGCGCGACCGCGCGCAGCTCTCGGCCATCTTCACGCGGCTGGCGCAGCAGGTGGCCGAGGACCTGCAGCGCAAGGGCTACCGGGGCCGCACCATCGGCATCAAGCTGCGCTTCGAGGATTTCCGGACGGTCACGCGCGACCAGACCCTGCCCGCGCCCACCGCCGACGCCGTGGCCATCCGCCGCGCCGCGGGCCTGTGCCTCAAGCGGGTGGACTTCAGCAAGCGGTTGCGGCTGCTGGGCATCCGCGTGGGCTCGCTCAGCCGCGCCGACGCCCCCGCGCCCGCGCCGCGTGCCGCGCGCAAGACCGCGGCCGGTGCGGCACCGGCGACCACGCAGGCGCAGTTGCCCACGCAGCCGGAGCTGCCACTGTTCGACGCGCCGGCCTGACCCCAGGCCGCGATGGCGACGACTGGATTCGCAGCGCCTTGACCCGCGGTTGTTGCATATGCAAAGGCGTGCAAAACCCTGATGACGTCAAGTGTTGTGACGCCCTGGGACAGCGCCTAGCCCTGGAGCAGTGCTGACGTCACAGCGCCGGCACCGGCCTCGGTACTGACCCGGAGTTTGTGAGGCCCGCGGGGCCGCAAAGCCCGCCGCCGTGCGCCTGGCACGGTCCTGGCAATAGGGATGCCGCAACCTGATCCAGCGCCCCGGCGGCCGCAAACCCAAACGGCCGCAGGGGCCACTTCCCCACAGACGCGTTCACAAGGAGACACGCATGGACATGCTCGAACCCGGCAAATTTGGTTTCCCGGTCAACTTCAAGAAGCGCTACGGCAACTTCATTGGCGGCCAGTGGGTCGAGCCGGCCAAGGGTCAGTACTTCGAGAACGTCACCCCGGTGACGGGCAAGCCCTTCTGCGAGATCCCCCGCTCCACGGAAGAGGACATCGAGCGCGCGCTGGACGCCGCGCACGCCGCCAAGGCCGCCTGGGGCCGCACCTCGCCCACCGAGCGCTCCGCTGTCCTGCTGAAGATCGCCGACCGCATGGAGCAGAACCTGGAGCTGCTGGCCACGGCCGAGACCTGGGACAACGGCAAGCCCATCCGTGAAACCAGGGCCGCCGACCTGCCGCTGGCCATCGACCACTTCCGCTACTTCGCCGGCTGCGTGCGCTCGCAGGAAGGCACGATCAGCGAGATCGACCACCAGACCTACGCCTACCACTTCCACGAGCCGCTGGGCGTCGTGGGCCAGATCATTCCCTGGAACTTCCCGCTGCTGATGGCCGTGTGGAAGCTGGCTCCGGCCCTGGCCGCGGGCAACTGCGTCGTGCTCAAGCCCGCCGAGCAGACCCCCGTGTCGGTGCTGGTGCTGATGGAAGTCATCGGCGACCTGCTGCCCCCGGGCGTGGTCAACGTCGTCAACGGCTTCGGCGTGGAAGCCGGCAAGCCGCTGGCCTCGTCCAAGCGCATCTCCAAGATCGCCTTCACCGGCGAGACGGGCACGGGCCGGCTGATCATGCAGTACGCCAGCCAGAACCTGATCCCCGTCACGCTGGAGCTGGGCGGCAAGTCGCCCAACATCTTCTTCGCCGACGTGATGGCCAAGGACGACGCCTTCTTCGACAAGGCGCTGGAAGGCTTCGCCATGTTCGCGCTCAACCAGGGCGAGGTCTGCACCTGCCCTTCGCGCGCCCTGGTGCAAGAGTCCATCTATGAGGCCTTCATCGAGCGCGCCATCAAGCGCGTGGCCGCCATCAAGGCCGGCAACCCGCTGGACGCCAACACCATGATCGGTGCCCAGGCCTCCGACGAGCAGCTCAAGAAGATCCTGTCGTACATGGACATCGGCCGCGGCGAAGGCGCCGAAGTGCTGATCGGCGGCGAGCGCAACAGCCTGGGCGGCGACCTCGAAGGCGGCTTCTACATCAAGCCCACCGTCTTCAAGGGCCACAACAAGATGCGCATCTTCCAGGAGGAGATCTTCGGCCCCGTGCTGTCGGTGACGACCTTCAAGGACGAGGAAGAGGCGCTGGCCATCGCCAACGACACCAACTTCGGCCTGGGCGCCGGTGTGTGGAGCCGCGACATGAACACCGCGTTCCGCATGGGCCGCGGCATCCAGGCCGGCCGCGTGTGGACCAACTGCTACCACGCCTACCCGGCCCACGCGGCCTTCGGCGGCTACAAGCAGTCGGGCATCGGCCGCGAGACGCACAAGATGATGCTGGACCACTACCAGCAGACCAAGAACCTGCTGGTCAGCTACGGCGAGAACGCGCTGGGCTTCTTCTGATCGGGCGGGGCCCCGCGAGGGCCCTTCCCTAGACGGATCGCCAGGGAGGGCGGCGGCGCGATGCCGCCGCTTTTTTCATTGATGCCGCAACGAGCACGGGAATGCCGATGTCCACGGCCGACGAGATGAAGGAAGTGCAGCAGGTGGTGGCCACGCCGGCGGCGCTGGCGCTGATCGCGCGCGTGCGCGCGCAGCACGGGGCGCTGATGTTCTACCAGTCCGGCGGCTGCTGCGACGGCAGCGCGCCCATGTGCTATGGCCGCGGCGAGCTGCTGGTGAGCGACGGCGACCGGCTGCTGGGCCACGTCGATGGCGAGCCCTTCTACATCAACGAGGCGCTGTTCGAGTACTGGAGCGGCTCGCAGCTGATCCTCGACGCCGAGCCCGGGCGCGGCGGCATGTTCTCGCTCGAAGGCGCCACGGGGCAGCACTTCGTCTCGCGCGCGCGGCTGTACGAGGACGCCGAGTGGCGCTGGCTGGAGGCGAACGGGAAGGTGTGAGGGAGCCCGAACAGAGTCTCCGAACGCTGAAAGCCCGTTCGTGCTGACCCTTCGATACCTCAGGGCAGGGTGCGCCCTGCGGTCGCATCGAAGTACGAAGGGGCGCTGCGGCCGATGGCGGCATTGCGGCGTGGGCCGTTCATCCTTCGATACCTCAGGACGAACGGAGTACCTTCAAGGAAACAGGTTCAGCTCCGCGGCGGCGGCGCCTCGTTGGGATGGCGCATGAACTCGTATTCCAGCAGCGCCAGCGCCGCGGCCTCGTCGAGCAGGCCGTTGACGCTCAGGCCCCGCTGGCGCGCCACCTCGCGCAGCCGGCGCACCGTGTCCGCCGGCAGCCGCAGCGTCAGCCGCACGGGCTCGCTGCCGGCACGTGACTTGAGCCCGCGGGTCATGGCGAGCTGAACCCGTAGCCGCGCAACACCGCCTGCCCGCCCTCGCCGCGCAGGAAGCCGGCGAAGGCCTCGGCCGCCGGCGAGGCGCCCTGCAGCAGCGCCAGGCCGTAGGTGGCGGACACCTCCAGCGACGCCGGCACGCTCAGCACCGGCAGCGCCGGGTTCTCGCGCGCGGCCTGCGCGGCGTTGGTGCAGTAGGTGACGAAGACGTCGGCCCGGCCCTCGCCCAGCAGCATCGCGTACAGGCTGCGGTCGGGCGGCGCCGTGGGCGAGTTGGGCCCGCCGGCGAGCTGCAGCGCGCGCCGCTTGAGCTGATCGGCCGAGCCCGAGCCGCCGGCGCCGCTGGACTCGATGCGCTCGAAGAAGCGGAAGGCGTAGTCCCCGGCGGGATCGGCCACCGGCGTGGAGATGCCCACGCGCAACGCCGGATCGAGCAACCGCAGCGCCACCTGCTGGCCCTGCAGGCTGAAACCCGGCGCGCCCAGCAGGCACAGCGAGTTGCGCGCGAAGGGCTGCACGGCGCGCGCCCGGCCCGCCGCGGCCAGCGCCTGCGGATGCTCCATGTTGGCCGAGGCGAACAGCTCCCCGGGCTCGCCGCCGAGCAGCCGGTCCTTGAGCATCCCGGAGGCGCCGAAGTTGAACTTGACCTGGACGCCGGACTGGCGCTCGAAGGCGCGCGCGGCCTCGGTCAGCGCCACGCGCAGGCTGCCGGCGGCAAACACCGTGACGGGGGCGGCACCAGCGGCCGGCGCCGCTTGCGCGAAAGAGGCAGACGCGGCAGCGGACAGGGCCAGGCCGAGCACGGCCCGGGCGAAGTTCAGGGGGGTGGTGTACCCGGATGGAGCACGGCGGTAGATCGGCATCGCGGCGGTGGAACAGGCTTGACGCCATTGTTCTGGTTCCGCCTGTCCTGCGCGATATGTGCGCCAGAGCATAACTGGCACCCCAACGCCATCCCAAGTCCAGGCGGATGAACTCTGCGGAGCCCCGCCCAAGCCGGGGAGCGGTGGCGGCGTGGCATGCCGGATGGACATGACGGCCAGCGCCACGCCGCTGTCGGAGGTGATGACGGCGCTGGTGCAGAGCTGCTACGAGGGCCAGCCGCTGGACGAGGTGGTGGAGGAGCGCATGCAGCGGGCCCGGATCCGCCGCCTGCCGGTGCTGGACCGCCAGGAGCGGCTGGTGGGCATGCTTTCCTTGGGCGACACGGCGGCCGCGCAGCGTGCGCTCAGCGGCATCTCCACGCCCTCGGAGCCGGACCGGCTGCACGGGCTGGACGCGGGGCGCACGCCGTCCAGGGGCTGGGCGCTGGACGATCCGAGCGCGATGCCGGAGTAAAGCCGGTACTGGGGCGCGCCAACGGGACCGCTGGGGTCTGGGCATCCGTTCCTGCAACAGCGGACACCGGCATCAATAGCGCATCTCGAAACGCTGCCCCCTGAACCGGAACACCGCCGCCCGCGGCCCGATCGACTCCAGCACCAACTCGGGCGCGAGCTGCGCCTTCTCGCGCAGCACCTGGCCGTTGACGATCAGCAGCCGGTTGGCCGGCTCGGCGGAGTAGATGCCGCCGCCCAGGTTCAGCGTCGGCAGCGACTGGCGCAGCGCGGGCGGCAGCTCGGCCAGCGTGGGCAGCGGCGCCTGCGCGGGAGCCGTGTTGGCCGGGGATGCCGGGACCGTGGGCGCCGCCGGGGCTGGCTGGGTCGCCGGGCGCCCAATGGCTGCCGGACCCGTCGGCGGGGGCGTCATCGCGGCCGGCGGCATGGCGGTGGCCGCCGGGGTGCGCGGCACGGGCTCGGCCCGGGGCGCCGGAGCGGGCGTGGCTTCAGGCGGCGCGGTGATGATCGCGGTGGGCGGGACCGTCTGCGCCACCGGCGATGTCACGGGCGTCACCGGCGCGGCTGGTACAGGGGACGCGGGGACGGCCGGCGCGGCGGTGGTGGCGGGCGGCGGCTGCGTGCCCG
>NZ_CALAOH010000178.1 GCF_937926365.1 uncultured Azohydromonas sp.
CTGCAGCGCCATCTGGCGCCGCGCATCGCGCAGGTTGTGCGCCGTGGCCACGGTGCATTGCTCGGCCGCTATCAGCGCCGCCATCATGCGGGCGGAATCTTGTTCATCGTCAACGATCAGGACGTGGTTCAACGGTGACCTCCCGGTGTTGTTGTGGACCGCGGCTTCACTCGATTGCAGGCTCACCTGCGTCCAACGGTCTCTTGCCGGACCGGCCTGCCGCCGCGCTGGCAAGCATTTTGCGTCACGGCCCCTGCCTGTCGCCGTGAGCCTCCCAGCTCACGGCACGCCACGAAACCTCAAGGGAGCCGTTCATGAGCACTGCCACGTGCGAAGAAGCCTGGGACCGTTCGAGAAAACGGGCCGAGAGAATCGTCGTCTGGACCTGCATGAGCATGGTGGCGGTGAACCTGCTGCTGGTCATCCTGCTGTGACGCGAAGCCGCGCGTGCGCCACTCGTGGACGCGTGACGCACGGCGAAAAATCGCAATCGCCGTGGGCGCGCTTCAGGGCCCTCTGCGATACACACGCATGACCAGGGCCTCGTCATTGTTGGAGTGGCCATCGCCGACGGGCACCCAGCCGGCATTCACGAGCAGCTCCATCACCTTGACGGCATCCACGAGCCGCGTCGTCCTGACGACGTGCGACACGACGCCCGGCTGGTTCTCCAGCCCGATACAGATGTAGCCTGCATCGGGCGTGACGGGAAGCCGACTCTTCTGCAAGTTCTTCAGTTGACTGCATAACTCGGCAAAGCTCCGCGAGGGCGATCGCTGGAGCGGCGCAGGGCTGTACTGCATGGTTCCGGTCTGTCCTGTATTTGATGCCGCAACCACCGCAAGCTTTGTGCCGGGAAAGGCGAGTCCGTGGCGCCGTCCCGCTGGCGCCGGACTGGCAGCCTCAGGGCGTCGGGTCTGGTGGCTGGCGCGTTGGCTCCGAGGGCTGCAGCAGTGGAACACGCAGCTCGAAGCGCACCTCGCCATCGGCAGCCTCGTAGCGCAACTGCCCGCCGTGGCCGCGCACGATCTGGTCCGCGATGAAAAGCCCCAGTCCCATGCCTGACGGATTGCGCATGTTGCGCACCGACTCGCGCTTGAAGGGATCGAACAGGCTGGCGGCGATCTCCGGCGCGATGGGCTCGCCGGGATTGGTCACGGCGACCACCGCGGCGTCGCCTTCCTGGCGCGCGGCGATGACGATGGGACCACTGCGGCCATGGTGGCGCGCGTTGCTGAGCAGGTTGGAGATGACCTGGGAGAAGCGGCCGGTGTCCACCTCCACCGGCAAGCGCGCCGGCAAGCGGCGCTCGACGACCGTGTCGGGATAGGCCACCACGATTTCCTCGACCAGTTCATTCACCAACGGGACCAGGTCCACCTGGCCGAAGCTCATGCCCAGGCCCAGCCCGCTCTGCAGCCGCGAGATGTCCAGCACGTCGCTGATGAGCCGCTGCATGCGGTTGGTGGAATTGCGCAGCACAGAACTCATGCGCTCGTTCGCGCCCACCCGGTCGATGACCTGCGCGGCCATGCTGATCGACTGCAGCGGGTTGCGCAGGTCGTGCCCCAGCACCGCCCAGAGCTGCGAGCGGGCTCGGTCCATCATCACCACGCGGTCGGCATGGGCCCGGGTGAGGTGGTCCAGCAGCTGGCGGGCGATCTCCAGCTGCGTGTCGTCCCACGGCACGGCCGTGCCGTGCACCGTCTCGCACCACTCCGAGAACGAGCCCCGGGGCGTCAGGCGCGGCCCCAGCGGGCCGTGCGCGATCACCTTGTCCGGCCTGCCACCCCAGCGGATGGTCTGCACCTGTTCCAGGCGCAGGCCGACGAGCCAGCCCTGGTCGGCACGGTCATATCCCAGGGCCAGCACACCGCAGTACGGGGGCGAGGTGCCGTCCGGCGACGAGGGCAGCTCCTCGGCCCGGGTGATGTGCACCAGGTTGCGATCCCGCCGCGCCAGCTCGGCCACCAGGGCCTCTGCCCACCGCAGGTCCACACGGCCGTGGGCGTGCAGCCGCCCGCCGCCCGCGATGATCAACGCATCGCATCCCAGGTTCTTCGCAATGACGCCCGCCTCCGCGGCCAGCACGTCCCTCACCGAGTCGCCCTCGGCGATGCGGGTGGTGAGCTCGGTACGCAGCCAGGCAGCACGCGCCACCAGCGCTTCCCGGGCCCTGGCATCGAGCGTCTGCACCGTGGAGGCCAACAGCTGGGCCAGCACGTCGCACGCGAGCCGCACGGCATAGGGCACCTGCAGCGGCCTCATGTGGTGGCAGGCGATCATTCCCCACAGGCGGCCGCCCACGACGATCGACACGCTCATGGATGCCTGCACGCCCATGTTGCGCAGGTACTCCACGTGGACGGGTGAGACGCTGCGCAGCACGCTGTGGCTCAGATCCAGGGGCCCGGAGGCTGAACCGCCGTCCAAGATCGGCACGGGCCGATAGTTCACGTCGGCAATCAGCCGCAGCGTGTTGAGCACGTACAGCCGGCGCGCCTGGGCCGGGATGTCGCTGGCCGGGTAGCGCCGGCCAAGGTAGGGCTCCAGGTCCTCGCGGCGCGCCTCGGCAACCACGTCACCGCTGTCGTCATGGCGGAAGCGGTAGCCCATGACCCGGTCGAAGCCCGTCATGGCGCGGATCTGCAGCACCGCCTCGTCCAGCAGCCGCTCGACGCTGGGCTGCCGCTTGAGGTGGCTCATGGACCGGTAGGCCTTCTGGGCGAAGGCAGCGCGTTCCTCGGCGCTCTGCTTCCTCAGCTCGAACTCGCACAGCACACACTGGTTATGTGCATGCACCACGACGTCGAAGCACTGGCCGTTGCGCTCCATCGACACCGAGCGCAGCCCCACCTCGTCGTCCACGGCGCTGGCTTCCAGCACCTCGCGCACGAGCTCGTGCACGGCCTCCTGCGCGTCCAGGTCGGTCGGCCGCAGGCGCTCGCCAAAGGCCGGCAACGGCCCCAGCAGCTCGGCCGCGTTGGCGCTGGCGTGGCTGAGCCGGCCCAGCCGGTCCAGCGCCAGCAGCGCCCCGTGGGGCTGGATGGCGCCCGGGATGTGAATGGGCTCGCGGTCGCAGTTGTCCAGCGACACCACAGCGCCGCTTGCCGTGTGCTCGGGAACGGGTTGGCGCGAGGAATGGGGCATCTACTGCCAAGCCTTCTTCGGTGTAGGGTCGCAGGGCGCTGAACGACTGCGGAAGCAGCTTCGATGCCTGGCGACGCAAAGGGATATTGGCGACGTGCTACGGCCCAAGCTGGACAAACCGCTCCGGCACCGGAGCAGTTTGCCAAACAAGCCGGCGGCCTCGCCACCGGGGCTTGGTCACAGGCTCAACCACCATGGGAGCCTCGGACATCTTCCGGGCCGAATGAAGCTTCCGGAAGAAGGGTCATGCAGATCCTGATCAACATCGACGTGGACGACCTGGAGCGGGCCGAGGCCTTCTACCTCGCCGCCTTCGGGCTGAGGCTTGGGCGCCGGTTGGGCCCGGACGTGGTGGAGCTGCTCGGTGCGCCGTCGCCCCTGTACCTGCTGCGCAAGGCGCCCGGCACGGCCCCCTCGCCCCACACGGCGCAGCGGCGCGACTACCGGCGCCACTGGAGCCCCGTGCACCTGGACTTCGCCGTGGACGACATCGAGGCCGCCGTGCGGCGCGTGCTCGCCGCCGGCGCGACGCCGGAGCAGCCCGTCTCCGATTTCGCCTGGGGCCGCCTCGCCACCTTCGCCGACCCTTTCGGACACGGCTTCTGCCTGGTGCAGTTCACCGGCCGGGGCTACGACGCCATCGCCACCTGAAGCGGCAGCGCCGCGCCGCCCCCGACGGGCCTCAGCCGGCCTCGAACTGCGAGCGCACGAAGCGCCAGACCAGCCGCGAGGCATCGGGGCCCACCGGGTCGCTGAAGCGCTGGCGTGCGTCGCCGCCACTCCAGGCGTGGCCCAGCCCCTGTACCTCGCACAGGGTCGCCACGGTACGGCGGCCGCACTTGTAGTCGGTGACCTGCATGGCGTGGCGCTGGCCGCGCCGCACCTCGCGCGGCTTGCACAGCCGCGCGCCGGCAGCCTGCGCCCACAGCTCGGCCGCCGCCGCGGCGTTGCGCGAGGACACCACCGCGTCGGCGCTGCCGTGCAGCACCAGCAGCGGCGGCAGCGGCTCCGCGGCCAGCAGCATCGGCCCCACGGGCACGGGACCGGCGCGGCCCAGGCCCAGCATCGCGCGCACGGCCGTGCCCGAGGAGCGCGCCACGCCCGGCGGTACGCCGGAATGCATGGCGACGGCGCGGAACAGCCCCGGCTGCCGCACGCCCAGCAGCGCCGCCATGCTGGCGCCGGCCGACAGGCCCGCCACGGCCAGCCGTCCGCGGTCCGCGCCGTACAGCAACGCCGCCTGCTCGATGGCGGCCACCAGCGTGGCGGCCTCGGCCAGCGCCTGGCCGCTGCGGGTGTCGTACCAGTTCCAGCAGCCCTGCGGATGGGCGCGGCGGTCCTGCTCGGGATAGAGCACCAGGAAGCCCTCGCGCGCGGCGATGCGGTTCATGCCCGTGCTCAGCGCGAACTCCCGGGCGTCCTGGCCGCAGCCGTGCAGCATCACCAGCATGGGCAGGCGCTGGCGCGGTCGCGCCGCGGCGGGACGGAACAAGCGCCAAGCCCGGAGCCCGGCCGGCCCCAGCGTCATGCCCGGCAGCCAGTCGCCCTGCCCCGGCGGCGGCGCGTTCGCCGCGGCCACGGCCTTGGCCCACTGCCGCGTGGCCTGCTCGCCGGCCTTCGCCAGCGTGCGCACCTGCTTGCGCGCACTGCGCTGCCAGATCGAGACGAGTTTTGAAGAAGGCATTCCGTTCCAGACCGGCGCGTCCAGCGCCATGAGTTCGCAGGCCCGCAGGCTAAGCGCTGCCACCCCGGCGGCGTTGCGAGTTGTTGCCGCAACAGGCCCGCAGCGCACGTGCCTTGCCCTGGGCTGTTCGAGGCGGCCGGCGTGCGTGGCGCGGCGCCCCGGCAACTGCAACGCGGAGGCGGGTCATGGCGGAATGGGTCATCGGTTTCATCAGGGACCACGGCTACCTGGGCATCGCGGCCCTGATGCTGGCCGAGAACCTGTTTCCGCCCCTGCCCTCCGAGCTGATCATGCCCTTCGCCGGCTACCTGGCCGCCACGGGCGACCGCCATCCGCTGCTGGTGCTGCTGGCCGGCGTCGTGGGCTCGGTGGTGGGCGCCTATCCCTGGTATGCCGCGGGACGCCTGCTGGGCTGTGCCCGGCTCAAGCGCCTGGCGGAAAAGCATGGCCGCTGGCTGACGGTGTCGCCCGACGACATCGACCGGGCCGAAGCCTGGTTCAAGCGCCGCGGGCCCATCGTGCTCGTGCTCGGCCGGCTGGTCCCGGCGCTGCGCACCGTCGTGGCGCTGCCCGCCGGGCTCACGGCCATGCCGTTGCTCACCTTCACCGCCTTCACGGCGCTGGGCTCCGGCCTGTGGTGCGCGCTGCTCACGGGCGCGGGCTACCTGCTCGAAGACCAGTACGAGCGCATCTCGTCCTGGATGAACCCGCTGTCCACGGGCATCTTCGTCCTGTGCATCGTCGTTTACGTGACGCGCGTGGTGCGGCAGGGGCACCAGCACGGTTGATGCGGCTTGGAGTCTTGGCCGTGGGCTGGTCGGGTTCGATAAATATTTCGACATCCCCGCGCAGGCGGGGACCCAGGTGGCCCCCAAGCCGCCGCAAGTAGATCGGTTGGAACACCGGAGCTTGGCCCTTGGTTCGCAGCGCCCAGGCTGCGGGCTGACGTGGGGCCGCCTGGATTCCCGCCTTCGCGGGAATGACGAAGTAGAAAGCGGACCGAATCAGCTTGCGGCCAGCGTCCAGCAACTTTTCCCGGACAGCAGTGCGTCTTCGCAGGCATGACGGACTTCTATGGCGCAGACCCGGGACGAAGTGTCCAGGCGCGCTCAGTAGCGCCTGCGCCGCAGCCCCAGCGACCACACCGCCACCAGCCCCAGCGCCGCAGCGGCCAGCGGGGCGCGGTGCGTGGTCATCCACGCCTGCGCGCTGCGGTCCGTGGCCTGGGCATCGAAGCGGCCGTGCGCGCCGTGGTCGCCGGGCACCGGCTGCCACAGGTTGTCGCGCCGCCCCGCTGGCAGGGGCTCGTCACTCTGCTGCCCCTCGACGGCGCGAGCGCCCAGCAGCCGGTCCAGGAAGCCGGGCACCACCTTCGTGCCGAGGATGGCCTGCACCGCGGGCCAGCCCACCCACAGCTCGCGCCGCCTGTGCGTCGCGGCCCAGTACACCGCGCGCGCCGCGATCTCGGGCTGGAAGATCTTGCCCATCGGCCGCGGGCTGCGCGGCATGGTGGTGCGGCCCCAGTCGAACTGCGGCGTGTTGAAGGCCGAGAGCTGCACCATGGTCACGTGCACCCGGCTGCGGTCATGCGCCAACTCGCAGCGCAGCGAGTCGGTGAAGCCGCGCAGCGCCGCCTTGGCGCCGCAGTACGGCGCCTGTAGCGGGATAGAGCGGTAGGCCAGCGCCGACCCCACTTGCACGATGGTGCCGGCGTCGCGCGGCTTCATGCGCCGCAGCGCGGCCCGCGTGCCCCAGACCGCGCCGAGGTAAGTGACGTCCGTGGCACGGCGGAAATCGTCCCCGGACACCTCCAGCAGCGGCGCGAAGATGGTCGCCATCGCGTTGTTGACCCAGACGTCGATGGGGCCCCACTCGCCCTCCACGCGATCGGCCGCGGCCTCCACCTGCCCCTCGTCGCTCACGTCGGTCGGGATGCACAGCGCCTCGCCGCCCAGCCGCTCGACCTCGGCGCGGGCCGCCTGCAGCCCGTCCTCGCCGCGCGCCAGCAGCGCCACGCGCCAGCCGTTGCGGCCGAACTCCTGCGCGATGGCCCGGCCGATGCCGGCCGACGCGCCGGTGACGACCACGACGCGGCGGCGGGAGGGAGAGTCGGTGCGGTCCATGTGGCGTACATCAGCCATGGCGTGAGCCTTCCGGGCAGAGCCCAAAGCAGTCAGGAGCGACGAAAGAGTCAGGGCGCTGCGTCTGCATGCGCGCCCTCGGCAAGAACCAAGCCCGGAACACCCCGGCCGCCAGCGCTCACCGCCCCCGCAGCAGATACCCCGCCATCAGCCGCGCGTGCTCCTCGGTGACCCCCATGTCCGGCATCGCGGTGTGCGGGTCGATGCGCTGGGGCTCGCGAATCCAGCGCACCAGGTTGTCGGCGGTGGCGGGCAGCCCGCCGACCAGGACTTCGCGCCGTGCCAGCCCTTCCAGCGGCGGTCCCACGTGCGTGTCCGGGCCCACGATGCCGGGTATGCGGTGGCAGGCCACGCAGGCGTATTGCGTGAGCGCCAGCTTCGCTTGGTCCTGCGCGTCGCGCGACTGCAGCGGACGCAGGTCGGCGGTGGGCGCGGAGCGGCAATCGGGGCGGCCGTCGCATCGGGCCGCGGCGGCGCACTGCAGCGGCTGCGACCGTTCCATGGCCTGCGCGTAGCCGGCGGGCGAGAGCTCGGCCATGTGGTCCACGAAGGCCACCACCGCCCACAGCTCCTCGTCCGTGAGCCGCAGCTCCCACGCCGGCATGCCGCTCATCTTGATGCCGTGCCGGGTGATCCAGTAGACGTCCTGCGGGCGCCAGCGCCGCGCCGCGTCCGCCAGCGGGCCGGGCAGTGGCTGCAGGCTCAGGCCGATGGGCTCCTGCGCCACGCCCGGGCCGCCGTGGCACTGCACGCAGTGGCTGCGGTAGCACGCGGCGCCCAGCGCCAGCCGCGCCGGCTCGCGCAGCGGCGGCACCTCCACCTTGTCGGCACGCACGCGCACCGAGTAGCGCATGGCCGTTTCCAGCAGCGCGTACACCGGCCCGGTGTGGGAGGTGGTGGCCGAGGTGTCGTACAGGCCCAGGCGCACGAACGCGGCCAGGCCGGCCAGCGCCAGCAGCCCTGCGGCCAGCAACAGCAGCAAGCTTTTCTTCATCAGTGCCAGGACGCTCCGGTGCCGATGCCGCAGCCTCCTGCAAGCCGCGCGCCTTGAGCGGGCACGATTCTTGGTCCCGCCTCGCGCGATGCCTTCCATCACCCGCCACCCGCGCCGCGCCATCACCGCCCTGGCGGTGCTGCTGTGCCTGGGCGCCGCCGGCTGCGGACGCACGGAGGCGGAGATGCCGCGCTTCGCCCGCGTCGAAGGCGGCGACGCCCGGCGCGGGCAGATGCTGCTGGCGCGCTACCAGTGCGGCAGCTGCCACGTGATCCCGGAGGTGCCCTCGGCGGCCGGGCGCAGCGCGCCGACGCTGGCGGGGTTCGGACAGCGCAGCTACATCGCGGGCCAGGTGCCGAACCTGCCGCACAACCTGGTGCGCTGGCTGCAGGACCCGCAGGCCCTGGTGCCCGGCACGCGCATGCCCGACATGGGCGCGAGCGAGGCCGACGCGCGCGACATGGCGGCCTACCTGCTGACGCTGCGATGAGCGCCCCGCCGGCCCCCTCCAGCCCCTCCGTGCTGTCCCCGGCCGGCATGGAGGCCGCGGCGCTGAGCGAGCTGAGCTGGGTGCTGTTCATCGGCGCGGCGGTCATCTTCGTGGGCGTCATGGTCCTGCTGGGCTGGACGCTGCGGCGCGGGCCACGGCGCGCGGTGCCGAACGCGTGGTGGGTGGTGGGCGGCGGCCTCGTGTTCCCGGTCACGGTCCTGAGCGCGCTGCTGCTCTACAGCACCGCGCGCACGGCGGGGCTGGAGCGCACGCTGGCGCAGCCGCCGCTGGTGGTGACGGTCACGGGCCGGCTGTGGTGGTGGGAGGTGCGTTACCGCGATCCGGCCGGCGGCCCGGACGTGGTGCTGGCCAACGAGCTGCGCCTGCCCGTAGGCCGGGCCACGCAACTCGGCCTCACGGCCGACGAGCTGATCCACAGCCTTTGGGTGCCCGAGCTGGGCGGCAAGCGCGACCTGGTACCGGGGCGGGTGAACCACCTCGTGGTCACGCCGCGGCGCGCCGGCGTGTTCCGCGGCCAGTGCGCCGAGTACTGCGGCCTGCAGCACGCGAAGATGGCCCTGCACGTCGTGGCGCTGCCGCAAGCCGAGTTCGAGTCCTGGCTCGCGCGCCAGGCGCGCCCGGCCAGCACCACCCCGCCGGCGCAGCCGGCAGCCGCCGAGGCCACGCTGGCCGCACGGGGCCGCGCAGCCTTCGTCGCGCAGGGCTGCGCCGCCTGCCACAGCGTGCGCGGGCACGCCGAGGGCGCGCCGCGCGGGCCGGACCTCACGCACGTGGGCGGCCGGCTGTACCTGGGCGCCGGCGCGCTGCCCAACGAGGCCGGCGCCTTCAAGCGCTGGCTGGTGGGCGTCCAGGACATCAAGCCCGGCGCGCGCATGCCCGATTACGCCCACCTCGACGCCGCCACGCTGGACGCGCTGGCGGCCTACCTGGAGCAGCTGCGGTGACACCCGAAGGCGACGAGGCCGCCATGCGCCAGCTGCCCAGCAGCCTGCCGCGCCCGCCCGACGAGCTGCCGGCGCTGGAGCGCGTGTGGGAGCTGCCGCGCGGCCGGCGCTCGGTGACGGCGGTCAACAACACCTACATCGGCAAGCTCTACATCGCCACCGCGCTGCTGTTCCTGCTGCTGGCGGGCGTGCTGGCGCTGCTGATGCGCGCGCAACTGGCGGTGCCGGGCAACACGCTGCTCGCGCCGGGCACCTACAACCAGGTCTTCACCATGCACGGCTCGGTGATGATGTTCCTCTTCGCCGTGCCCATCGTCGAAGCCGTCGCGGTGTACCTGCTGCCCAACATGCTGGGCGCGCGCGACCTGCCCTTCCCGCGCCTGTCGGCTTACGCGTACTGGGCCTATGCCTTCGGCGGGCTGGCCTTCTTCTGCACGCTGTTCCTCGGCCTGGCGCCCGATGGCGGCTGGTTCATGTACCCGCCGCTCACCAGCCGGGTCGAATCGCCGGGGCTGAACGCCGATTTCTGGCTGCTGGGCATCGGCTTCATCGAGATCTCGGCCATTGCCGGTGCCGTCGAGCTGATCGTGGGCATCCTGCTGACGCGCGCGCCGGGCATGACGCTGGTGCGCATGCCGGTGTACGCCTGGGCGATGCTGATCGTGGGCCTGATGATCGTGTTCGCCTTCCCGGCCGTGATCGCCTGCACCGCGCTGCTGGAGATGGAGCGCGCTTTCGACTGGCCCTTCTTCGACGCCGGGCGCGGCGGCGACCCGCTGCTGTGGCAGCACCTGTTCTGGTTCTTCGGGCACCCGGACGTCTACATCATCTTCCTGCCCGCGGCGGGCATGGTCTCGGTGATGCTGCCCGCGCTGGCGGGCACGCCGCTGGTGGGGCATCGCGCCGTGATCGCGGCGCTGCTGGCCACGGGCTTCTTCAGCTTCGCGCTGTGGGCGCACCACATGTTCACCGCCGGGCTGGGCTCGCTGAGCCTGAGCTTCGTCTCGGCGGCGAGCATGGCGGTGGCCATCCCGGCGGGCATCCAGGTCTTCGCCTGGCTGGGCACGCTGTGGCGCGGACGCGTGCGCTGGAACACGCCCACGCTCTTCCTGCTGGGCTTCCTGGTCACCTTCACGATGGGCGGGCTCACCGGCGTGATGGTGGCGGCGCTGCCCTTCGACTGGCAGGCGCATGACAGCTACTTCATCGTCGCGCACCTGCACTACGTGCTCATCGGCGGCATGGTGATGCCGGTGCTGGCGGCGCTGTACTACTGGATGCCGTTGCTGGGCGGGAATCAACTCAGCGAGCGGCTGGGGCGCTGGGTGTTCGCGCTGGTGTTCGGTGGTTTCCATCTCACCTTCTTCCCCATGCACCTGGCCGGGCTGCTGGGCATGCCGCGGCGCGTCTACACCTACGAGACCGGGCTGGGCTGGGATGGGCCCAACCTGCTGTCCACCGCCGGCACGCTGGTGCTGACGCTGGGTTTCCTGTTGCTGCTGCTGGACGTGGTGCGCACGCTGCGCCAGCCGCGGCGCGCGCAGCAGAACCCGTGGAACGCGCCCACGCTGGAGTGGGTGCCCTCGGCCAACTACGGCATGCGCAGCATCCCGCAGGTGGAGAGCAGCCACCCGCTGTGGCAGCGGCCCAGCCTGGCCGAGGAGGCTCAAGCCGGGCGCCACTGGCTGCCGGGCACGGCCACCGGACGGCGCGAGACGCTTTTCACCACGCCGCTGCGTGCCGATCCGCACCACCTGATCGTGCTGCCCGGGCCGAGCTGGCTGCCGGTGCTGGGCGCGCTGGGCACGGCGGCCTTCTTCCTGCTGCTGACGGTGAAGTGGTTCGTTCCGGCAACGGCGGGCGGCCTGCTGGCTGTGGGCTGCGTGCTGGCCTGGCTGTGGCAGACCGACTGCCTGCCTGCCGACCGCGACGCGCAGGTGGCCGACGGCGTGCGGCTGCCCGTGGGCGACCGGCTCGGCTGGTCGCATTCCTGGTGGGCCACGGTGGTGGTGCTGGTGGTGGATTTCATGGTGCTGGCCTCCATGGCCTTCGCCCACGTGCACCTGGCGATGCTCGCGCCCGAGTGCCCGCCGCCCGGCGCGGCGCTGCCCTCGCTGGGCCGGGTGGCGCTGGCGGCCGGCGGCTTCGTGCTCGGCGGCGCGCTGTTCGCCTGGACCGGGCACGGGCTGGGTGCGCGCGCACCCGGGCGCTGGCGGCTGCTGCCGCTGCTGGCCGCCACCGGGGCGACGGTCGGCGCCTTCGCGCTGCTGCTGGGGGCCTTCGTGGACACGGGGCTGGCGCCCACGGCCCACGGCTGGGGCGCCACCATCGCCGGGCTGCTGAGCTACCTGGGCTTTCACGTGGTGCTGCTGCTCGTGGCGGCGGCCTACCTGGCGGCGCGCCTGTGGCATGGGCTGCTCACGCCGCGCCAGCGCGCCACTTGGGACAACACCGCGCTGCTGTGGTGGGGCGCCTGCGCGCAGGGCGTGATCACGGCGCTGCTGCCGCATGCCGTCGCGGCCCTGATGTGATGAAGAGCGTCGGCCGCCGCTTCCCCTTCTTCGCCGGCACCTGGGCCGGCAGCGCGCCGCTGCTGCTGTGGGCGCTGCATTTCGCCTTTTGCTACGGGGCCGTGGCGGTGGGCTGCACGGCGATCCTGCACGGCGGCGCGTGGCTCACGGCGGAGCAACTGCGGTTGCTGATGGGCGGCGCCACGGTGCTGGCGCTGGCGCTGGGCGCGCTGCTGCTGTGGCGTGCCTTCGCCGCCGGCCGGCAGGTGGGCGGCCGCCTGCTGCCGCGGGTGCGGCTGCTCGGCGCGCTGCTGGCACTGGTGGGCATGGCCTGGACCGGGCTGCCGCTGGCGATGCTGCCGGCGTGCGGGGCGGGGTGAGGGCAGCGTCGCCCCAGGCTGTGCAAGCTCAAAGCGCCTCGCCCCCTTCCTCCCGCGTCAGCCGCTCCGCATCCTCCCGCCCGAACAGCCAGAACATCGCCGGCGTCAGGAAGGTGTCGAGCAGGGTCGAGCTGACGAGGCCGGCGAAGATCACCACCGCCACCGGGTGCAGCACCTCCGTGCCCGGCTGCTCGGCTTCGAACAGCAGCGGCGCCAGCGCGAAGGCCGTCACCAGCGCCGTCATCAGCACCGGCGCCAGCCGCTCCAGCGAACCGCGCACGATCATCGCGTGGCTGAAGCTCTCGCCCTCCAGCCGCATCAGGTTCAGGTAGTGGCTGACCTTCAGGATGCCGTTGCGCACCGAGATGCCCGCCAGCGTGATGAAGCCCACCAGCGCCGCCACCGACAGCGGCTGCCCCGCCAGCCACAGCCCGAACACCGCGCCCACCAGCGCCAGCGGGATGTTGGCCATCACCAGGAGCGACAGCCGCGCGGAACGGTAGCGGCTGAAGAGCACGGCAAACATCAGCGCCAGCGACACCAGCGACAACAACCCCACCAGCCGCGACGCCTCCTCCTGCGCCTGGAACTGGCCGCCCAGCGTCACGAAATAGCCTTCCGGCAACCGGGTGTCGGCCAGCACGCGGCGCATGTCGGCCACGATCTCCGACAGCGGCCGCCCCTGCGCGTTGGCCGACAGCACGATGCGCCGCCGCCCGTCGTCGCGGCTGATCTGGTTGGGGCCGTCGCCGTCCTCGATGGACGCGATCCGCGACAGCGGCACGCGCCCCGTGGGCGTCTCGATCAGGATGTCCTGCACCCCCCGCGCCGAGCGCGCCTCCTCCGGCAGCTTCACCACCAGCGCGAAGCGCCGGCCGCCCTCGACGATCTGCGTGACCTTCTCGCCCTCCACCAGGCTCTGCAGCACGCTGAGCACCTGCGGCGCCGGCACGCCGTAGCGGGCCGCCGCGGCGTAGTCCACGCGCACCTTGATCTGCGGCGCCAGCACCTGCTTCTCCACCTCCAGGTCGGCCACGCCGGGAATGGCGGCCAGCCGGGCGCGCAGCGTGTCGGCCTGGGCGCGCAGGGTGTCCAGGTCCTCGCCGTAGAGCTTGATGGCGATCTGCGAGCGCACGCCCGAGAGCATGTGGTCGATGCGGTGCGAGATGGGCTGGCCGATGGAGACGGCCGCGGGCAGGTTCACCAGGCGCGCGCGGATGTCGGCCGCAATGTCTCCCATCGGGCGCGTGAGCTCGTGCGTGGGCTTGAGCCCCACGTCCAGCTCGCTCACGTGCACGCCCTCCGCGTGCTCGTCCAGCTCCGCCCGGCCGCTGCGCCGCCCGACGTGCGTGACCTCGGGCACCTTCATCACCAGCGCCTCGGCCTGCCGCGCCAGGGCCGCCGACTCCGACAGCGTCACGCCGGGGTTGAGCCGCAGCCCCACCAGCAGCGTGCCCTCGTTGAAGGGCGGCAGGAAGGTCGTGGGGAAGAAGGGAACCGCCACCAGCGCCGCCAGCACCGCCGCGCCACCGGCGGCCAGCGCCGCCTTCGGCCGCAGCAGCACCCGCTGCAGCGCGGCGGCATAGCGCCGCTTGAGCCCCGCCAGCAGCCGCGTGTCGCCGTGCGCCAGCGACTTCATGCGCGGCAGCAGGTAGAAGGACAGCACCGGCGTCACCGTCACCGAGACCACGAGGCTGGCCAGCGTCGAGGCGATGAAGGCGATGCCCAGCGGGATGAACAGCCGTCCCTCCATGCCCGGCAGCGCGAACAGCGGCACGAACACCAGCACGATGATCACGGTGGCGTAAAGGATCGCCGAGCGCACCTCCATCGTGGCGCGCGCCACCAGCTCGATCGGGTGCAGGTGGTGGCCGGGATGCCGGGCCCGGTCCTCCTTGAGCCGGCGCAGCACGTTCTCCACGCCCACCACCGCGTCATCGACCAGCCCGCCGATGGCGATGGCCAGGCCGCCCAGCGTCATCGTGTTGATGGACAGCCCGAACCAGCGGAAGACCAGCGCCGTGACGAAGATCGACACGGGGATCGCGGTCAGCGCGATGACGGTGGGCCGCAGCGTGCCGAGGAAGAAGTACAGGATCAGCGCCACGAACACCGACGCGGCGATGAGCTTGGCCTGCAGGTTGTTGATGGACGCCTCGATGAAGCTGGCCTGGCGGAAGGTCACCCGGGGCGCGTCCATGCCCGCGGGCAGCGAGGCCTTCAGGCCGTCGAGGGCGCTCTCCACCGCGCGCGTGACGCCGATGGTGTCGGCCGTGGGCTGCTTCTGGATGCCCAGGATCACGGCCGGCCGGCCTTCGAAGCCGGCATCGCCGCGCTTGGGCGCGGGTGTGAAGCCCACCTGGGCGACCTGGCGCAGCAGGATGGGCTGCCCGTCCCGCGCCGTGAGCGCAAGGTTGCGCAGGTCCTCCAGCAGCGAGCTGCGGCCCAGGTGGCGGATGAGGTATTCGCGCCCGTTGAGCTCCAGGAAGCCGCCCGAGGTGTTGGACGAATAGCCCTTGAGCGCGGTTTCGAGCTGCTCGTGCGTGATGCCGAGCTCGGCCATGCGCCGCGTATCCGGCTGCACCTGGAACTGCCGCACCTCGCCGCCGATGGGGATGACCTGCGCCACGCCGGGAATGGCCATCAGGCGCGGGCGCAGCACCCAGTCGGCGTACTCGCGCACGGCCATCGGCGAGATGCGGGCCGTGTCCACCGGCACGGCGACCTGCAGGATCTCGCCCATGATCGAGCTGATGAGCCCCATGCGCGGCACGACGCCCTCGGCCAGCCCTTCCTCCAGCGCCGCCAGGCGCTCGGACACCATCTGCCGCGCGCGGTAGATCTCGGTGCCCCAGTCGAAGGTGACGTAAACGAAGGACAGGCCCGCGGAGGAGACCGAGCGCACCGTCTCCACGCCGGGCAGCCCGTTCATCGCCGTCTCCAGCGGGAAGGTGATGAGCTGCTCCACCTCCTCGGCGGCCATGCCGCCGGCCTCGGTCATGACGGTGACCGTGGGCTTGTCGAGGTCCGGGAAGACGTCCACCGGCGTGCGCGACAGCGTCCACGCGCCGTAGGCCATGAGCACGAGGCTGGCAATGAGCACCAGCAGCCGGTTGGACAGGCTGCCGGCCAGTAGCCACTTGAACATGCGGGGTGCTCCTTCAGCGGACCTGGTTGACCAGGGCCGCGCCCGAGGTGACCACGCGCTCGCCGGGCCGCAGGCCCGAGGTGACGGCGGCGTGCACGCCATCCAGCGGCTCGACCGTGACCACGCGCGGCTCGAAGCGCTCCGGCGCCGTCTTGACCCAGACGATGGTCTGGTTCGACGGGCTCTTCATCAGCGCGGCCAGCGGCACGGCGACGCCCTGGACCTTGGCCCGCGTCCGCACGAAGACCTGCACCGGCTGGCCCACGGCCAGCCTCGACAGCGCCGGCCCCTGGGCCGCGAAGCTCAGCGGCAGGGCCTGCTCGCGCAGCACCCGCGCGGCGCCCAGGAAGCGCAGCGGCACGCGCTCGCCGCCCACGGCCAGCGTGGCGCCGGCCACGTCGCCGGCCACCGCGGCGTCGTAGGCCAGGGCCTCCACGCGCAGCCGCGAGGGATCGACGATCTCGACGACCAGCTCGCGCGCATCCACCACCTGGCCCGCGACCACGTGGGCCGAGGCGATCACGCCGGCCACGGGCGCCACCAGGGCCTCCCGCGCTGCGAGCCCGCCGCCCAGCACCCGGGCGCGCGCGTCCAGGCTGGCGACCTCGGCTTCCAGCGCCTCGATCTCGCGGCGCGGCACGGTGTCCGACAGCGCCTGCAGCCGCGCCAGGCGCTTGTCGGCCAGGACGCGCGCGGCCTGGACCTCGGCCAGCTGCGCGGCCTGCCCGGAACGCTCCAGCGGCGAGGCCGACGGCGCCACGAAAGCCAGCACCTCGCCCTTGCGCACGGCCTGTCCCACCGAGGGCAACCCGCGCGGGCCAGCCTCGATGCGGCCCGCGATGGAGGCCTGCACCTTGCCGCCGGCGTTGGGGTCCATCACCACGGTGCCGGCCAGCTCCAGCGTGCGGGCCAGCTCGCCGGCCTGCACGCGCATCGTGCGCACCGAGAGCTGGTATTGCGCCGGCTTGGGCAGGAACACGCTGCCGTCGGGCCGGCGGCTGGGGCCGTTGGCGTTGGCCGCCGGTGCCGGGTCGCCATGGTCGTGCCCATGCTCGTCCGCGGCGCGGACGGAGAGCGCGCTGCCGATCAGCGCGGCCAGCAGCAGCGTGGCAATCAGCCGGGCGCTCATGCGGCACCTCCCGTGCGGGCGCGGCGCGCAACGCGCCGGACGATCCAGACAGCGGCGGCCAGGCTGGCCGCCAGGGCAGCCACCCAGGGCGCGAGGCGGCGCCAGGCCGGAACTGGCGCCTCGTCGGCGTGCTCGGCCTCGTGCACGTCGATCTCCGCCATCAGCAGGTCGTCCTGGTCGCCGGCCCAGACCGTGGCCATGACCGGGACGACGCCGGGCTTGAGCGGTTCGGCCAGCGTGGCCTCGTAGGCGCCCTCGTGCGCTTCGACGTCCAGCTTGGCGCCGCCGATCTCCAGCTCGATGCGCGCGCCCGTGACCGGCGCGTTGTCCTCGAAGCGGTCCAGATAGAGCGCCACGTGCGTGCCGTTGACGATGCCCACCAGCTCGAAGGTCTCAGAAACCGCCGCGAAGCGCGGCAGCGCGGCGCCAGCCTCCTGGGCCGGCGCGCCGTGATCGTGGTCGTGGTCATGGCCGTGCTCGTCGGCGGCCAGCGCCGACGCCAGCACCGCCAGGCCGAGCCCCAGGCCGGCCAGCAATTTCTTCAGGTTCATGTGCTTTTCCCTTACTCGGGCAACAGGCCCAGGGCCTGGCGCAGCTGCGAGACGGCAGCGGCCAGATCGATGCGGGCGCGGGCGGCCAGGCGCTCGGCCTCCACGGCCTCCAGCTCGACGCGCAGCCGCGCCGGCAGGTCGCTCTCGCCGGCGCGGAAGGACTTCTCGATGAACCCCCGCAGCTCGGCCGCGAGCCGGGCGCGGCGCTCGGCGGCATCGGTCGAAGCGCCGAGCGCCTGCACCCGCGCGCGGGCCGCGCGCACCTCGGCCGCCACGCGGTCCTGCTCCAGCGCCAGCGCGGCCTGGGCTTCGAGCTCTTCGGCGCCCGCCGCGGCCACGCGCGCGGCGCTGTCGCCCTGGGTACCCAGGGGCACGCGCAGGCCGACGATGAGGCTCTGGCTCGATGGCTGGGCCCGCTCGGCGCGCTCGCGCACGGTCCCCAGCACCAACTCGGGATGCGCGCGGTTCTGCGCCGCCGCGAGCCGCCGCTGCCGGGCCGCGGACTCCGCCCGCGCCGCCAGCTCGCCCAGCGCCGGATGAAGGGCCTCGGACTCCAGCGTCGGCGGCATCGGTTCCGGAGCAGGCGTGTCGCCCGGGACGGTTTCCGCACCGACGAGGGCCGCCCAGCGCTGCGCGGCCTGGGCCAGATCCACCTCGGCCTGGGACACGGCCGCGTCAGCTGCGGCCACCGCCAGTTCGGCCTGGTGGGCGTCGGCCCGGGCCAGTTCGCCCGCGGCCACACGCCGGGCCACGTCCGCGCTGAGCTGCAGGGCGTTGCCGCGGCGCTGCTGCGCCAGCTCGCGTTCCAGCCGGGCGCGCTGGTGCGCCCAGTAGGCCTCGCGCACCTGCTCGGCCACGCGCCAGCGGGCGGCGTGGATGCGTGCCTGCGCCAGCGTGGCCTCCGCCGATGCCACGGCCTGGGTGCCGGAGCGCTCTCCGGGCAGCCACAGCGGCACGGCCACGGTGGCTTCCACTTCGCGGGCGCCCTCGTTGCGGTGCGGCCGGTCGCTGCGGGCATTGATCTCCAGGGCTGGCGGCTGCGGCGACCAGCGCCGGGCCGCCTGGGAGGCGGCAGCCACGGCGGCCTGTCGCAACGCGGCGGCGCGTGCCTCGGGCTGGCGTGCCCAGGCCGCCTCGAAGCCTTGCCGGATGTCGTGGTGGAACGCGGCCGTTGGCTGCGCGTGTACGGGCAGGCAGGCGGCCATCCAGGCCAGCGCCAGCCCGCTGGGGATGCCCCAGCGTCGTTGTCTCATGGGTCCTCTCGTCGCGATGGCGGGCGCAGCGGCCCGCGGAATGCGATGCCGACGAGGGGCGGCGCACCGCGTCTGGTGCGCTCGATGAAGAAACCGCCCCGCCGGCCCGGTCAGGCGACGAGGGGCAGGGGTGGCCTGAGCAGCGTGTCCGGCGAGCGGTCCGGGACCGCGGCCTGGTAGCGAGGGAAGGCGCCGGTGCCGATCCAGGGCGGCGCCTGGGCATCGACGGTGGCGAGGAAGGCGGCGCCCAAGCCGTGGCACACGCCGCAGTCGGCATCGGCGCCCAGGCTGCCCAGGCCGGCCTTCTTGTCGGCGCCCTCGGCCTTGGCGGACTTGCCCGCGTCGTGGCCGGCCTCGGCGCCGTGGTGCTCATGCTGGTGGTGCCCGAAATGCCGCGTGGCAGCGCCCGCCGCCTCGTGCCCGCACAGGCTCGCCGCCGCGGCCCAGGACCACTGGAGCGGCAGGACGAACATCAGGACGATGAGCAGGAAACGGCGCATGAGGGGCGGGAGTCTAGCAATGCGGGGTGCGCGGGCCGGGCTTGGTGGGGATTGGGTGCGGGGGCAACGGAGGGGTGCGGGGCTGGCTCTCATGTCCGGCCAGCCATGTGCCCCAGGACCCCCACTTGCCACGCGCGTTGCGCCCCCCCCTCCCCTCCGCCGACCATGGCCCGCCACTGGTACAAGAACGCCGCCATCTACTGCCTGGACGTGCGCACCTTCGCCGATGGCAACGGCGACGGCATCGGCGACTTCGCCGGGCTGAGCGCGCGGCTGGACCACCTCTACGGGCTCAACGTCAGCTGCGTCTGGCTGCAGCCCTTCTTCCCGTCGCCGATGCGCGACAACGGCTACGACATCACGGACCACTACGGCATCGATCCGCGCCTGGGCACCCTGGGCGACTTCGTCGAGTTCGCGCGGCTGGCGCGGGAGCGCGGCATCCGCGTGCTGGTGGACCTGGTGGTCAACCACACCTCCACCGACCACCCATGGTTCCAGGCCGCGCGCAGCGACCGCCAGTCCCCGCTGCGCGACTGGTACGTCTGGCGCGACGACAAGCCCGAGGACGCCGAGGAGGACGTGGTCTTCCCGGGCACGCAGCGCACGACCTGGACCTGGGACGAGGCCGCGCAGGCCTACTACTTCCACCGCTTCTACAGCCACCAGGCCGAGCTCAACATCGCCAACCCCGCGGTGCGGCGCGAGATCGAGAAGATCACCGGCTTCTGGCTGCAGCTGGGCGTGAGCGGCTTCCGCGTCGATGCCCTGCCCTTCCTGCTGGAGCTCAAGGGCCTGCCGCAGGCCGAGCAGGAGATGGCCTACCACTACCTCAGCGAGCTGCGCCAGCACGTGCAGCTGCTGCGCGGCGACGCCTGCCTGCTGGCCGAGGCCAACATCACGCCCGACGAGGTGCCGGCTTACTTCGGCGACGGCGACCGCATCCACATGTCCTTCAACTTCTGGGTCAACCAGCACCTGTTCCTGGCACTGGCGCGCGGCGACGCGACGCCGCTGCGCCAGGCCTGGGCCGAGCTGCCGGCGCTGCCGCCCTGGTGCCAGTGGGCCAACCTGCTGCGCAGCCACGACGAGCTGGACCTGGGCCGGCTCTCCGAAGACGAGCGCCACGAGGTGTTCGAAGCCTTCGGCCCCGATCCGTCCATGCAGCTCTACGACCGCGGGCTGCGCCGGCGGCTGGCGCCCATGCTGGGCAACGACCGGCGCCGCCTGCTGCTGGCGCACAGCCTGCTGCTGACCATGCCCGGCGCGCCGGTGCTGCGCTACGGCGACGAGATCGGCATGGGCGAGGACCTGTCGCTGGCCGAGCGCGCCAGCGTGCGCACGCCGATGCAGTGGAGCGACGCGCCCAACGGCGGCTTCTCCAGCGCGCCGGCCGAGCGGCTGCCGCTGCCGGTGATCAGCGGCGGCGACTTCGGTTTCGAGCGCGTCAACGTCGAGGCGCAGCGCGGCGACCCGGAGTCGCTGCTCAACCGCGTGGAGCGCATGCTGCGCATCCGGCGCGAGTGCGATGCCTTCGGCGAAGGCGCCTGCCGCTTCCTGGACATCGGCCCGCCGGCGCTGCTGGCGCAGCGCTGCGAGGGCTTCGGCTACGTGTTGTTCACGCTGCACAACCTGGGCTCGCAGCCGCTGGAGCTGTCGCTGCCGCTGGAGGGCGCCCGCGGGGAGATCCATGACCTGCTGGCCGGCCGACCACTGGAAGGTTCCTCGGCCGGCGAGGGCGAGTGCCGGCTGAAGCTGGGGCCCTGGGGCTACCAGTGGCTGCGCTGCGGGTGATGCCGTTTCGGCAGTACCGCCGCGCTCAAACCGCCGCAGCCGCCGCCTGCGCGCTGGGCGCCATCGCCACCCACGCCCTCGGCACTCGCCGCGACGCTTGTCGGAACGCGGTGATGACGCCGCCCAGGCCCTCGTAGCCGGTCAGCGACGGGCCCCACGATGAGCCGTTCCAGCACTTGTGATACAGCGCGCCGTCCGTGCCCGTGACGAACACGTCCAGCCGGTTCGCGCCTCACGCCACCACCGGCGACGACGCCGGGCGGGCCGTGGCGGCCTGCGTCTGAGCCTGGGCCTGCACCCGCCGCGCCACGACGGCCACGTTGGTCTGCACGATCTGGCGCGCCAAGCCGGCGTGGATCTTGTCGAGCGTGTCGCCCGCCGTGTGGACGTCGTGGTTGGCGCTGTCGGCGCCCTCGATGGTCAGCAGCGCCGGCAGCCCGGCGTCGATGAAGGGCACGTGGTCGCTGTTGAAGGGATTCAGCGAGGTCTGCACCTGCAGCGCGGTGTGGTCGCGCGCCGCGGCGGCCAGCTCGTCCATCAGCGCCTGCGACACCGCGGCGCCTTCGAGCAGCACGGTGGGCGCGGCGGTGTTGAGCGTGGCGATCATGTCCATGTTGATCACGGCATCCACCCGCGCCCGCTCGGCCGCCGGCAGCGCCGCCACGTACTGCCTGCTGCCGTGCAAGCCCTGCTCCTCGCCACCGAACAGGACGATGCGCAGGTCGTGCGCCGCGGCGGCCGGCCCCAGCACGCGCGCGATCTCCAGCGCGCCGGCCACGCCGCTGGCGTTGTCGTCCGCACCGGGCGCCGCCGCGCCGGCCCCGCCGGAGAGGTTGACCGAGTCCAGGTGCGCCGTGACCAGCACCAGCCGCCGGCCGCTGCCTGTGCCCGCCTTGTCGGCCACGACGTTGAAGCTGCGCTGCGCGCCCACCGCGATGGGCGTCTTCACCGCGGTGAAGCCCCTGCTTTCCAGCTGCGCGCGGCACCAGTCGGCCGCGGCGCTGAAGTCGGCACTGAAGGAATGCCGGGTGCGGAACCCGGTCAGGGCGGAGAGCGTGCGCATCAGCTCCGCCTCCGAGACCTCGGCCACGAACGGCGCCAGCGCCGGATCGGGTTCGCGCCGCTGGCCCGCCTCCAGCGTGCGCAGCACCACCGCGTCCTCGGGCAGCGGGCAGAAGGAGAAGCAGGCGTCCTCGTGCGCCCGCAGCGCGCGGACCTCGGCCGGCGTGAGGTCCACCGCCAGGTAGCGGCCCTTGTTGATCAGGACGCGGGCGGCAGGGAACTCGTCGATGAAGGCGTTGCCCACCTGCACCACGAGATACAGCTTCCCGCGCGCCTGCTGCGGCGGGCCGGCGTGGCGCAGCAGCCCGGCGGGCAGCCCCTCGGCCTCGCCACCGGGGCGCCAGTACAGGGTCTCGTCGTTGAAGCGGCACCAACGGATGCCGCCATCGCTCTCGGCTCGCTTGCGAGCCTGCGCGTCCGCCCCCGCGGGGACGACAGCCAGGGGTGTCATGAGAGGTCCTCCAGACGGTTGAATGAATCGGTCCCGTCCGGGCGAGTGCGCGGGACCCTGCCGGGCAGCGGGGCCCCGCGGACTTCAGGGCGGACGGGCGCCGCGCATCAGACCTGGCGCACCTTGAGCAGCTCCGGCCGGGCCTCGACGACCTCGATCACGCGGCCGTCGCCCAGCTGGTAGCGGTTCATGCCCAGGGCCGTGAGGCCCGAGGTCGCCGAGCGCGGCCGGTCATCCGGGCCAGGCGCGCCCATGGCTACCTGGCCCGGCACGCTGAAGTCCAGCGACTCCCGCCCGCGCCGGCTGGGCGGGAAGGCGAAGTCCTGTGGCCGGTAGACCTGGACGCCGCCGGCCTCGTCCTCCTCGAAGGAGTGCAGCCAGCTGCCGCCCAGGGCCAGGGCGTCACCCATGCCGTTCATGAGCGGTACGCGGCGGAGCCGCCGCCGTATTCATGCTGGAACGGCAGCGGCGTGGGCATCGCCTCCACCGACACGGGCTCCTCGCGCGGTACCCGCCGTGAAGGCTGCCGGAACGCGGTGATGACACCGCCCAGGCCCTCGTAGCCGGTCAGCGACGGGCCCCAAGATGAGCCGTTCCACCACTTGTGATACAGCGCGCTGTCCGTGCCCGTGACGAACACGTCCAGCCGGTTCGCGCCCCAGGCCACCACCGGCGAGGAGCTGGGCCGGATCGACGCGGCCAGGATCGGACTGATGGTGGCCCGCGGCCCGTCCAGGCAGGCCTGCATGCGCGCCACCTGGCCGGCCGAGAACATGAACATCGCCTCGTCGTCGACGTAGTTCATGAACATGTCGCCGTTCGGGCCGTTGTTGCACGAGAAGCGCGGGAAGGTCGGCTTGCCCGTGTTGGCGCCGCCCTGGTTCGGCGTGTCGGCGACGTTGTCGGTGCCGTTGCAGCCGGTGCCGTCGTCACCCCAGATGTGGTTGAGGTTGAGCCAGTGGCCGATCTCGTGCGTGGCGGTGCGTCCAAGGTGGAACGGCGGCGCGGCCGTGCCGGTGGTGCCGAAGGCCGTGTGCGTGATCACCACGCCGTCGGTGGCCGGCGGGCCGCCGGGAAACTGCGCGTAGCCCAGCAGCCCGCCACCGAGCTGGCACACCCACATGTTGAGATAACGGTCGGACGGCCAGGCATCCAGCCCACCGGTGGCCTGCGACTTCACCGCGTCGTTGTGGGAGAACGAGCTCACCGTCGTCTGCCGCCGCCGGATGCCGGTGGTGGGCGCGCCGTCCGGGTCCACCGTGGCGAGGAAGAACTCGATGCGCGCGTCCGTGGCCAGCGGCAGGAACGGCGCCGGCGTGTTGTTCACGTCCGGGTTGGTGCGCCGGAAGTCGCGGTTGAGCACGTCGATCTGGCTGGTGATCTGCGCATCGGAGATGTTTTGCTGCGGGGTGTTCCACACCACGTTCACCACCACCGGGATGCGCGTCACGCCGGGCCGCTGCGCCGCGGCCGAAGGGTCCAGCTCGTACTGGCGCGCCATGTTCTCGATCGCGCTGCGCGCCCGCGCGTACTCCGGCGACGTGGCCAGCAGCCGCCGGTGCACGTCCATCGTGCCGCACCTGCGCGCGCGGCGTGGGGCCGCCGCCGTCCCCGCCGCCACCACCACCGCCGGCGGGGGGCAGGTCACCGTCGCCGTTCATGCTGCCGCTGGGCATGCCGCTGCCGTCGTCCTCGCCTTCCGCCTCGGCGCCCATCGAGCCGCCGGGCATCTGGTCGCGCCGCGAGCCGCGGCTGCGCGGCATGACACGCGGGCCGCCCTGGGACAACACTTCCGTGATGCCCGGCATGTCGTCGTTGCGCGTCGAATCGTCGCCCTGGGTGGCATCGGCCTGCATCTCGTCGCAGCCGCAACCATTGCTCGAACCCATCATCGACGCGTCCTTGGCCTTCTTCCCTCGCATGGCGTCCTCCTTCCGGACATCAACTACATGAAGCTGGCGCCCGTGCTTGGCAGGCTGACAGCCACCAAGCAGCCAGGGTATGGCCGGCCGGCCGGCCGGCCGCGCGACGAAGTGACGATGGGCACTGGAAAATGCGGCCCGAGCGGAGCATGGTCGCGACCATGGCCGGGGGGCGCAAAAGGGGTTGGGAGTCCAGGCCCATGCCGGCATCAGGGAATGCGCGTTGCCAGCTGGAGAGCGAATTCCCATCGCAGGTCCGCCCACGCGGTCCGGCCACGGGACCCGTCGCCCTGAAGTCGGAGGAAGCACGCTTGGGAGCCGTCACCACCATGTTGTTCATGCTGCTGGCCGTCGCCGCCAGCAGCTTTGCCGCGCGCGCCACCGGCTGGCCGGCGCCGCTGGTACAGATCGCCCTGGGCGCGGCCGTGGGCTTCTCGCCGCTGCCCTCGGTCGTGCTCGACCCCGAGGTCTTTTTCCTGCTGTTCCTGCCGCCATTGCTGTTCCTGGACGGCTGGCGCATCCCTAAAGATGAACTGTTCCGCGACGCCGCCACGGTGCTGAGGCTGGCGCTGGGGCTGGTGCTGTTCACGGTGCTGGGCATGGGGCTGTTCATCCACTGGCTGGTGCCCGCGATGCCGCTGCCGGTGGCCTTCGCGCTGGCCGCGGTGATCTCGCCGACCGACCCGATCGCGGTCTCATCGGTCGCGTCGCGCACCCCGATTCCGAAGCGGGTGATGCACGTGCTCGAAGGCGAGGCGCTGCTGAACGACGCCTCGGGCCTGGTCTGCATGCGCTTTGCCGTGGCCGCGGCGCTGACGGGCGCGTTCTCGCTGCCGCAGGCGCTGCTGAGCTTCCTGTGGCTGGGCCTGGGCGGAGCCGCCATCGGCACGGCCCTGGCGTGGCTGGTGTCCAGCGCCCAGCGGTGGTCGATCGGCCGGTTCGGCGACGCCGGCGGCAACGAGATCCTGGTCACGCTGCTGCTGCCCTTTGGCGCCTACCTGCTGGCCGAGCACGCGCACTGCTCGGGCGTCCTGGCCGCCGCCGCGGCGGGCATCACGATGAGCTTCACCGGCGACGAGCACTGGCACGGCCGTAACCGCATCCAGCGCACCGCAGTGTGGGACACGGTGCAGGCCATGGCCAACGGCAGCATCTTCGTGCTGCTGGGCGAGCAGCTGCCGGCCATCGTCTCGGCGGCCGGTGAGTCGGTGACGAGCGCCGAGCACCAGTCGCCGGCGTGGCTGGCGGTCTACGTGGTGGCGATCGTGGCCGGCCTGGCCGCGCTGCGCTTTGCCTGGGTCTGGGTCTCGCTCAGGACCCAGGCCTGGCACGCGCAGCGCCGTGGAGAGCCGGGGCCGATGGTCAATTGGCGGCTGGTGATGGTGGTGTCGCTCGCGGGCGTGCGTGGCGCCGTCACCCTGGCCGGCGTGCTGACGCTGCCCCTGGCCCTGTCCGACGGCACGCCGTTTCCGGCCCGCGACCTGGCGATCTCGCTGGCCGCCGGGGTGATCCTGCTGTCGTTGCTGGTGGCGACCTTCTCGCTGCCGCACCTGCTGCGGGGGCTGCAACTGCCGGCCGAGCCCTCGGAGCGCGTGGCCGAGGACGAGGTACGCAGGGTGGCGGCGCAAGCCGCCATCCGCGCGCTGGAGTCGGCACGGCAGGACATGGCCGCCGGCGTGCCGGACCCCAGCCTCTGCACCGAGGCCGCGGCCCGCCTGGAAATGACCTACCGGCTGCGCATCGACAAGCTCGCCAGCGCCCCGGACGACGCCGAAGCGCTTGCCAGTGCAGACAGGATCGAGCGGCAGCTGCGGCTCGTGGCGCTGCGCGCCGAGCGCGACGCCATCATTCGCCACGGCCGCGAGCTGGGGCTGGCGGAGCTGGCGCAGCAAAGGCTGCTGCGCGAGATCGACCTGGTGGAGGCGCGGTACGGCGCGTGAGGCCCGCGCGGCGGGGATGCCGGGCGGGCGCTCTCGTCAGCGAATGCGCGAGAGGTCGTGCCGGCGCTCGACCGAGTCGTCCACCAGTGGTTGCCCATGCAGCTTGGCCAGCGTGATGGCCAGCGTCGCGCCGAGGCCCTCGACGCTGGCCTGCTGCTTGGCGTTGAGCATGCTGCCGTCCGGCGCGAAGGCCTCGTGCGCCTTGGGCACCGCGATCTGGTCCGGCAGCACGATCGAGCCGATGCTGGAGAGGATGGTGCGCAGGTGCGGCAAGGCCCGCAGCCCGCCGAAGCCGCCCGGCGAGGCGCTCATCAGCACGACCACCTTGTTCTTGTAGGGCGCCAGGCCGTCCTGGCCGTTGACGGGGCGGGACACCCAGTCGATGACGTTCTTCAGCAACGGCGCGATGGAGCCGTTGTACTCGGGCGAGGCGATGAGGAAACCCTGGTGGCCGAGCATCAGCTCCCGCAGCCGCAGGGCGTTTTCCGGGATCCCTTGGCCGGCTTCGAGGTCGCCGTCGTAGATGGGTATGGGGAAGTCGCCGAGGTCCACCTGCGTCACCTCGGCGCCGGCGCGGCGCGCCCCCAGGGCGGCCACCGACAGCACCATCTTGTTGAGCGACTGGCTGCGGGCGCTGCCCGCGAAGGCGAGGATCCTGGGCTTCTGGTCCATGGGAAGCGCCGCCACCTGTTCGACTGCCGATGCGGGTGTCATGACACTGTGGCGGGCTGCTGCACGCCCATCTGCTGCTTTTTCGGAATCGCGGTTGCCGCCGCACCCAGTTGCCGGTACGGGCCGAAGCGCTGCCGCACCGCCTGCTGGCCGGGCAGCGGCAGTTGCACGGCGTTGGCGCCGGCGCTGCCTTGATCGGGCATGGTGTTCTCCTCGTGAAGTCCGGCCGGGCGAGACACACGCCCGGTAAGTACCGGCGGCAAGCGCCGTACCACGCGGCCTTTCCCGGCACCACCCATCGGGCAAAGTCGGGCTGTTCGATGGGGCGGCGCTGGCGCCGCTGCCGCGGGAGGTGTCCGCGGGGTCGGGCCTGCTGTCCTTGCTGACCTCTGCGTGGCCCCGGGTGAGGTTTCGCCAGTGGACGGCGTGGAAAAGGTTGCCCGCCCCGCGGACGGGCCGGGCTTCCAACACGGGCCCTCCCGAGGCAGGGCCGGCGGCGCCGCTGCCCGGCGAGGGTGGCGCGTCACGACAGTGGAGCAATGGAGCTGCCTGCTCCCGAAGGCCGGCGGTGGCACGGACCGGCCGCGCCCGTACGGACACCCTCGATTGAAATTTGCTCAATCCAGCCCTACGGTCACGGCCATGGACCGACTCCCCCCGCTCAACGCCGTGCGCGCATTCGAGGCCGCCGCACGCCACATGAGCATCACGCTGGCCGCCGAGGAGCTGCACGTGACGCCCGGCGCCGTCAGCCGCCAGATCAAGACGCTGGAAGACACCCTGGGCGTGCAGCTGTTCACCCGCGGCCATCGTGAAATCTCGCTGACGCGCCAGGGCCAGGACTACCACCGCGCGGCGACGCGGGCGATCGAGGTGCTGCGCGAGGCCACGCGCAAACTCCAGCGCAGGCGCCAGCGCAAGCAGCTCAAGATCCGCGCCTACACCACCTTCGCCATGCGCTGGCTGATCCCGCGGCTCTCGGGCTTCCATGCCGCGCATCCGGACATCGAGGTGCTGCTCAAGGCTTCGCTCGAGCCGGTGGACTTCCGCAAGGAGAACATCGACGGCGCGATCCGCCTGGGCGACGGCCACTGGCCCGGCAGCCAGACCTACCGCCTGGTGGACAACGTGCTGGTGCCCGTGGCCAGCCCGGCGCTGCTCAAGTCGGGCCCCAGGCTCAAGCGTCCGGCCGACCTGGCGCACCACGCGCTGCTGCACAGCATCGCCCGGCCCGACGACTGGGGCTACTGGCTGGAGGCGGCCGGTGCGGGCGAGCAGGTCGATGCCCGCGCCGGCATGACCTACGAAAGCTCCGCCATGAGCTACGCCGCGGCCGTCGAGGGCCAGGGCGTGGCCATCGCGCAGCGCTTCCTGGTGGAGAAGGATTTGCAGGAAGGCCGCCTCGTCATGCCCTTCAAGAAGGTCGTGGACATGGGCGACTACACCTATTACCTGCTCACGCCCGCGCACCGCGAGGAGACGGCCAGCATGCGCACGTTCCGGTTGTGGCTGCTGGAGCAGTTCAAGGTGGCGTGAGCGCGTCGCCCGCCGCCGCGCCCGCGCAGTGCACCGCGCGGGACGCCTGCAGCGCCGCGATGTCGTCGTCGCTGAATCCGCACTCCCGCAGCACCTGCCGCGTGTGCTGCCCGCACGCGGGCGCGGCCCGATGCGCACGCGCATTGGCCTGCGCGCTGTTGACCGGAAAACCGGGCATGCGCACGGTGCCGTGCCGGGCATGCGGCACCTCGGCCAGCATGCCGTTGGCCACCACCTGGGGGTGGGCCACCACGTCCTCGTAGGTCGCCACGCGCGCGCACAGGATGTCGGCCACGCCCAGCCGCGCCAGCCACTCGTCGGTGCCGCGGGTCCTGAACACCTCGGTCAGCAGCGGCACCAGGGCCCGCCGGTTGGCCACACGCTGCGGCGAGGTGGCGAAGCGCGCATCGCCGGCCAGGTGCGGCAGGCCCAGCAGCTCGCACAGCCGGGCCCAGCGCTCGGGCATGTAGGCCGCCACCATCACCCAGCCATCGCGGGTCTGGAAGGCCTGGTTCGGCGCCGAGTACGGCGCGGCGCTGCCCACGCGCTCCGGCAGCACGCCGTCCGCCAGCCAGCTCGTGAGCGAGGACTGCTGCAGCGCCAGCGCCGAGTTCAGCAGGTTCACGTCCAGGTGGCCGCCCTGCCCGTCGCGCGTGCGCTGCGCCAGCTTGGCCAGCACGGCCATGGCCGCGACATAGCCCGTCATCACGTCCACCACGGGCGCCTGCACCTTGCACGGCTCGGCGCCTTCCAGCCCGATCAGGCCCATCAGCCCGGAATCGGCCTGGATGATGCCGTCCACGCCCGCGTTGCCGGCACAAGGACCGGACTGCCCGTAGGCGGAGATGGAGCAGTAGACCAGGCGCGGGTGCGCCTGCATCAGCGCCTCGGCGCCCAGCCCCAGGCGCGCCATCACGCCGGGGCGCATGCTCTCCACCATGACATCCGCCCCGGCGATGAGCCGCCGCGCCACTGCCAGGCCCTGCGCGCTCTTCAGGTCGAGCGACACGCCCAGCTTGTTGCGGTTGAAACCGTGGAACAGTGCGGCGTCCTCGCCGATCCAGCCCGGCCCCAGGCCGCGGCCCAGTTCGCCGCCCGGGGGCTCGATCTTGACCACCCGCGCGCCCATGTCGGCCAGCAGCATGGTGCAGGTGGGGCCGGCGCCGATCTGCGTGAAGTCGATGACGGTCAGCCCGTCCAGCGCGTTGCGCAGCATGTTCACTCTCCCGAAGCGTTGACGGCCCGTGGCGCGCGGCGCCTCACGGCGCCACCTTGATGTGGTTGTCGGTGATGACGCGCTCCCAGCGCTTGAGCTCGCTGGCCATGTAGGCCTTGAGCTCGGCGGGCGACGAGGTCTGCTTCTCGAAGCCCTGCTGCGCGAGCTGCTTGGCCACGGCCGGGTCGTTCAGCGCCTGGACCATCACCTCGTTGAGCCGGGCGACCACCTCCGGCGGCGTCCTGGCCGGCGCCAGCAGGCTGTACCAGAGGCTGGCGTCGTAGTTCTTCAGGCCGGCATCGCCGAAGGTGGGCAGCTCCGGCGCCAGCGGCGTGCGCTTCTGGCCCGCGATGCCCAGCGCGCGCACCTTGCCGCCCTGGATGTGCGGCGCCACGGAGGCGTAGGTGGCGAACGAGACCTGCACCTGCCCGGCGATCAGGTCCGTGACCGACAGGCCCGTGCCACGGTAGGGCACGTGCAGCATCTCGGTCTTGTTGAGCTTGGCGAACACCTCGCCGGCCAGGTGCTGCGGCGTGCCGTTGCCCGGGCTGCTGTAGCTCAGCTTGCCGGGGTTGGCGCGGGAGTAGGCGATGAACTCCTGCAGCGTCTTGTAAGGCTCGCCGGGATGGCTCACCAGCACGATGGGCACCGAGGCCATGAGGCCCACGGGCTCGAAATCGCGCTCGATGCGAAACGGCACCTTGATGCCCAGGAAGGGATTCATCGTCACCTGGCTGGAGGCGATGACCAGGGTGTGGCCGTCGGCCTCGGCGCGCGCCACCAGCTCCGCGCCCAGGTTGCCGCCGGCACCGGGCTTGTTCTCGATCACGATGGTCTGCCCCAGCAGCTGGCCCATCTTCGGCGCCACGGCACGCGCCAGGATGTCGTTGCCCCCGCCTGGCGAGAAGGGCACGACCAGGGTGATCGGCTTGTGCTTGGGAAAGGCCGCCTGCCCCAGGGCCGGCAGGGCGAGCGCGGCGGCGGCGCAGGCCACGGCAGCGGCGACCACGGTGCGGCGACGGGTTTGGATGTCCATGCTTGTCTCCTTCATGTCGTTGGGTTTCAGCGGCCGGTGTAGAGCGGCGGCCGCTTCTCGGCAAAGGCCCTGCGGCCTTCGAGCCGGTCCGCCGTGTCGCGCAGCACGCCCCAGGTCAGCTCGGTGAGCTGCTGCGCATCGGCGTCGCTGAGGTGCGGCGTCTGGCGCGACAGGCGCTTGATGGCCTGTACCGCCAGCGGTGCGTTGGCGGCAATGGCTTGCGCCAGCGCCAGGGCGCGATCGCGCAGCGCCCCGGGTTGCACCACCTCGCTGACCAGGCCGATGCGCCACGCCTCCTCCGCGCCGATGCGCTCGCCCGTGAGCGCCATCTGCAGCGCATGCGCCGCAGGGACGGCGCGCAGCAGGCGGTGCAGGCCGGACACGGCCGGAATGGACCCCACCCTGGCCTCCGGCAGCCCGAAGCTGGCGTCGCTGGAGGCCAGGCGCAGGTCGCACTGCAGCGCGATCTCCAGCCCCGCTCCCAGGCAGTGGCCGTTCACGGCGGCGATCACCGGTTTCCACAGGCCCAGGTCCGCCAGGTCCATGAGCCGGATGTACAGGCCCAGGTCCGCGGCGCGCTCCGAGTTCTGGAACAGCGCTTCCGGGTAGGTGGCGGGCGAGGACGACGTGCCCTTGAGGTCCGCCCCGGCGCAGAAGGCTTTATGGCCCTCCCCCGTGAGCACGGCCACGCGCAGGTCGTCGCGGTCGCGCACCTCCGCCAGGTGCGCGCGCAGCTCGCGCAGCGCTTCGACGCTCAGGGCATTCAGCGCCTCGGGCCGGGCGATGCCCAACACCGCCACGGGGCCGATGGTCTCGAATCGAACGTTCATGCCGGCTCCCATCACACGCTGGGCGAGGACAGGCTGCGGCCGCCGCACACGTACAGCGTCTGGCCCGTGACGTAGGACGCGGCCGGGTCCAGGAAGAAGGCCACGGCGTTGGCGATGTCCTGCGCCGTGCCGATGCGCTGCACCGGCACCGAGGCCTGCAGCCGCGACTGCACCTCCGGCGCGAAGTTGCGGAACAGCGGCGTGTCCACGATGCCCGGCGCCACCGCGTTCACCGTGACGCCCTTGGCCGCGAACTCGATGGCCAGCGAGCGCGTGAGGCTGACCACGCCGCCCTTGGCCGCCGAGTAGTTGGCCTGCCCGAAGCCGCCCAGCCAGGCGCGCGAGGAGATGTTGACGATGCGCCCGAAACCGCGCTCCACCATGCCCGGCAGCACGGCGCGGCAGCACAGGAACTGCGAGCGCAGGTTGGTGTCGATCACCAGGTCCCAGTCCTCGTCGCGCATCTTCAGCAAGCGCATGTCGCGCACCGCGCCGGCGTTGTTGACCAGGTGGTCGATGCGCCCGGCCTGGGCGATGACCTCGGCCATGGCGGCGTTGACCGCGGCCGAGTCGGTCAGGTCCGCCGTGGCGCCCAGAACCTTCAAATCCTGCGCGGCGAGCGAGGCGACCGCTTCCTCCAGCGCCGCGGTGTCCCGGTCCAGCAGCGCGACGGTCAGCCCGTCCTGCGCCAGGCGCTGCGCGATGCCCAGGCCGATGCCGCGGGCGGCACCGGTGACGACGGCCACCTGGCCGGCTTCGAATCGGGTGCTGCCCATGTTCAGACTCCCAGCAGATGCACGGAGGACGCGGCGTGGTCCACGCCGGCGATGCCGCCGCCGGTGCACTGCGTCAGGCCGATCCTGGCGCCCGGCACCTGCCGCGCACCGGCACGCCCCTGCAGCTGCCACAGGATTTCCACCATCTGCGCCACGCCCGTGGCCCCCAGCGGATGCCCCTTGGCCAGCAGCCCGCCGCTGGGGTTCACCGGCACCCGGCCGCCCAGCGCCGTGGCGCCGGAGTGCAGCAGCGCCACTGCGTCGCCGTGCCGGGCCAGCCCCAGGGCCTCGTAGTACAGCAGCTCGGCGATGGTGAAGGCGTCGTGCAGCTCCACCACGTTCACGTCGCCGGGGCTCACGCCGGCCTGCTCGTAGGCCTGGCGCGCGGCGCGGGCGGTGATCTCGGCGTCCAGGATGTCGTCGCGCGCCTCCTCGCGCAGGCCCGACACCACGGCCGAGGACAACACCTTCACCGCCTTGCGCGCGCCGCGGCGGCGCGTGCCCAGCACCACCGCCGCGGCGCCGTCCACCTGCGAGGGGCAGCACTGCAGCAGCGTCAGCGGGTCGGCGATCATGCGCGAGGCCAGCACCTCCTCCAGCGTGGTTTCGCTGCGCTGCTGGGCATACTCGTTGAGCGCGCCGTGGCGGCGGTTCTTCACCGCGACGGCGGCGAGGTCCGCGGGCGTGGTGCCGCGCTCGTGCAGGAAGCGCGTGCCGCGCATGGCGTACACGGCGGGCAGCACCATGCCGGCCTTGGCGTAAAGCTCGGTCTTGTGGTCGTTGCGCTGCAGCGGGATGGTGCCGCCGCCCAGCGCGGTGAGCTGCTCGATGCCCAGCACCAGCACGGTGTCATACTGTTGCGCGAGCAACGCATGGCGCGCCAGGTGCACGCCGGTGGCGCCGCTGGCGCAGGCGTTCTCGACGTTGTAGACCGGGATGCCCTTGAACCCCAGGTCGCGCACGATCAGCTGGCCCAGGATCATGCCGCCCAGCACGTTGGCGCAGTACACGGCCTGGATCTCGCCGCGGGCCACGCCCGCGTCGTCCAGCGCCTTCAGGATGGCCTGCTGCGCCAGCTCGGGCGCCAGCACGCCGGGATGCTTGCCGAAGCGCGTCATCGCGCCGCCGTGGATGTAGATGTCCTGCATGTTGGTTTCCTTGCGTCTTGGTCCAGGCCTCAGGCCAACACGGCTTCGAACACGTAGCCGAAGCGTTCATCCGGCCTGGCGGCGTAGCGGTCGCCGATGGCCGGGCGCGGCTGGCCGCACAGGCGGCCGAAAAGCCGCACCGGGCCTGGCAGATCCACGTAGCCCAGCGCGTAAGGCGCCTCGCCGCTCTTGGGGCTCGGGTGGATGACGGTGAAGCTGTAGACCTCGCCCACGCCGGCCAGCGGCACGATCTCGTGTCGTTGTGCCAGCGGCGAATCGGCACTCAGCGCAGGAAACACCAGCTCGCCGGAATCGAGGTCACGGGAAGCCAGCAACGCGGGCTCGGGCGCGTTGCGCCACAGGGGATAAGAGGGCTCGGACACGTTGTCTCCTTGAGAGATCGGAACTTGCTGCGACTGCAGTGCTGCAAGTTTTCGTGCACGAGAGGGGCGCCGACAAACGAGATTTGCGGCGTGCTTGCTTGAGAAAATTGCAAGCGAAGAGAAGCGTTGGTGCTTCGCTCAGCGGCTGCTGGCCGCCGCCTGCAGCCGCTCCGCCACGAAGTCGATGAACAGCCGGGCCCGCGGCGGCAGGTGCGCGCGCTGCGCGTAGTAGACGTACAGCCCGAAGCGCTCGGTGGTGTGGCGCGCCAGCAGCCGCACCAGCCGGCCCTGCGTCACCAGCGGCGCGGCCAGGTAGCTGGGCAGTTGCCCGATGCCGATGCCGGCCAGCACGGCGGCCACTTCGGCGTCCACGTCGTTGGTCTCGAACTGCGCGGGCAGCTCGGTGTGGACGGTGCCGCCGGCCTCCTGGTACTCCCAGGGCGCGCGCTTGCCGGTGCTGACGTAACGAAAACCCGTGCAGCGGTGGCGGGCCAGGTCTTCCCAGGTGCGCGGGCGCCCGTGGCGCTCGACGTAGGCCGGTGCGGCGCAAATCCAGTGCTGGATGTCCATCAGGCGCCGCACCACCACGTTGCGCTCCACGCCGGCGCCCATGCGAAAGCCCACGTCGATCTGCGCGGCGGTGATGTCGGTGTGGCGGTCCTCCAACTCCAGGTCCACGCGCAGCGCCGGGTGCTGCTCCATGAAGGGAGCGATCAGAGGCAGCACCAGGTGCTGGCCCACCGAGCGCGGCGCCGTCACGCGCAGCGTGCCGCCAACCTCGCCGCGCGCCGAGCGCGTGCCCTCCATGGCGCTGCGGATCACGGACAGCGCCGGCGTGACCTGGGCCAGCAGCCGCGCGCCCTCCTCGGTGAGCTGCAGCTGGCGCGTCGTGCGGTGCAGCAGCCGCACCCCGAGCCGGCTTTCCAGTGCCGCCACGAGCTTGCTGGTGGCCTGCGGCGCCACGCCCAGCTCAACGGCCGCGCGCCTGAAGCTGCCCAGCTCCACCACGCGGGCAAAGGTCGAGAGCGCCTTCAGGTCATCCATGGCATTGGCAACTTTGGGTTGTTGATCAGTTGCCGATTGTTGATCTAGTGGGAACCAGTGTGGTTGCCTAGATTTGCGTCCGTGCACTTCAACCAACGCACACCCCTCACGAAAGGAAACGCCATGTCCACCTCGCCCAACAAGGTCTGGTTCATCACCGGTGCATCGCGCGGCTTCGGCCTGCAAGTGGCGCGCGACGCGCTGCGGCGCGGCGACGCCGTGGTCGCCACCGCCCGCAAGCCCGAGGCCGTCACGGCCGCGCTGGGCGAGCACGAGCGGCTGCTGGCCGTGGCGCTGGACGTCACCGACGAGGCGCAGGCCGTGGCCGCAGCGGAAGCGGCGGTGGCACGGTTCGGGCGCATCGACGTACTGCTCAACAACGCCGGCTACGGCCTGCTGGGAGCCGTCGAGGAATCCAGCGCGCAGGAAGTCGAGCGCCTGTTCGCCACCAACGTGTTCGGGCTGCTGAACGTGACGCGCGCGGTGCTGCCGCACATGCGCCGCGCGGGCCGGGGGCACGTCATCAACATCTCTTCCATCGGCGGCTACGGCGCCTACATGGGCTGGGGCGTGTACGGCGCCACCAAGTTCGCCGTGGAGGGGCTGACCGAAGCGCTGGCCCAGGAGCTGGCGCCGCTGGGCCTGCATGCCACGGTGGTGGAGCCAGGTTTCTTCCGCACCGGCTTCCTGGACGACGCCTCGCTGGTGCGCACGCGGCGCGAGATCGGCGACTACGCCGCCACCGTCGGCAGCATGCGCGGCGCCATGGCCTCGGCGAACCACCAGCAGCCGGGCGATCCGAAGAAGCTGTCGTTGGCCCTGCTCGGGCTGGCCGACGCCAGTGAACCGCCGGTGCGGCTGCCCCTGGGCTCGGACACCGTGGCACGCATCGGCGAGAAACACCGCCTCGTCGAGGCCGAGCTGCAGGCGTGGCGGGACGTGGCGCTTTCGACCGACCACGACGACGTGGCGCGCTGATGGGGCGCGAAACCGCTACGCCCGTGGTGTGCCGGCTGTGACCGCTGTCAGCCTTCCGCCACTTCAACAAAGGGCAGCGTCACGCTGAAGGTGCTGCCCTGCCCCAGCGCGCTCTGAAGCGCAAGCTGCCCACCCATCATGCAAACCAGGTGCCGCACGATGGACAGCCCCAGCCCCGTGCCGCCGAAGCGCCGCGTGGTCGAGGAATCAGCCTGGGTGAAGGCGTCGAAGATGTGGGCCTGCGCCTCTGGGGTGATGCCGATGCCGGTATCCACGACGTCGAAGCGCAAGCTCACCTGGCGGCCATCGCGCCCGTTGAGCCGCGCGCTCAAGGTGACGGTGCCGGCCGGCGTGAACTTCACGGCGTTGCCGGCCAGGTTGATGAGGATCTGCTTGAGCCGCAAGGGATCGCCCATCACGCGCGCGGGCAGCTCGGGGGCGACGTCGAGCCGCAGCGCCAGGCCCTTGGCATCCGCCTGAGGCTGCACCAACGCGCGCACCGCATCGAGCACCTGCGCGGGAGCGAACAGAAGGGTTTCGAGCTGCATCTCGCCCGCCTCGATGCGCGAGAGGTCCAGCACGTCGTTGGTCAGCGCCAGCAGTTGCTCGCTGGCTTGGTGGATGTGTTTGACGAAGCGGAACACGTCCTGCGGAAGCTCCCGCTGTATGAGCAACTCGCTCAGCCCGATCACGGCGTTGAGCGGGGTGCGGATCTCGTGGCTCATGTTGGCCAGGAAGGTGCTCTTGGCCCGGTTGGCGGACTCCGCCTCGGTCACCCGGGCGGCCAGCTCGGCATTGAGCCGCGTGCGCTCGGCCAGCAGCCGTTCGCGGTCCACGCCGATGCGCGCACGCTCCTCGGAGATGGCGCGCTGGCGCTGCGTCGAGCGGTGGATCGCCACCGCCGCCACGCCGACCACCACCAGTACCGTCGCACCCAGCCCGGAGACCAGCATCACGTACCGGTACCAGCCGGCCAGGTAATCGGCCGTGGCCAGTCCCACGAGCACGTAAAAGGGGTAGCCCTGCAGCCGGCGGTAGGCGTTGATGCGCTCGATGCCGTCCAGCGCCGTCGGCGCGATGTAGTCCCCCTCATCGGGCGACACCTTCAGCGCGTCCAGCAACTGCTGGGACACCTGGCGGCTGCCGATGGCGTCCATCGCCGGCGGATGGCGCTGCACCAGCGCCAGATCCGCCGTACGCAGCGTGGCCGCGCCGTGGGGGCCCAGGGCCGTGGCCGACAACATCTTCCCGAAGGAGGACACCGGCAAATGGGCCGATACCAGCCCGGCAAAGCTGCCATCCGGCGCTTCCAGGCGCCGAGCCAGGACGATGGCCGGCTGCTGCCCTTGCCAGATCTCCACGGGGCCGGCCACCAGCAGCTGCGGCGGCTCGTCACGGGCCTGCTGCAACAGGTCGCGGTCGGCAAGCCAATCCGGCCGCCCCATGCCCAGCCCGCTGCTGAAGCGCACCACGCCGTCGGCGCTGGCCAGCTGCAGTCCCTCCATCTCCTTCACCATGGACTCTTCGCGCGCCAGGAAGCGGCTGAACTTCTGAACGTCAAGGGACCCGCTGGCTACCTGCTCGCGGTACTGCAAGGCCACGGACTGCAGCACGATGTCCGCCTTGTCGAAGACGGCATCGAAATGCCCATCCAACAGGCTCGCGACGTTGCGGGCGCCTATGAGCGCGCGCTCGCGGTAGCGCTGCTCCTCGTGCCCCAGCGCCACCAGCACCAGGGCCGCCACCAGCACCGCGATGACGACCGTGAACAGCACATACGGCAGCCAGGAAGAGGAGGCCGACCGGCCATTGGCAGGCAGCCGGCTGGCGCCAACGGCGCCTGGACTCGGCGGCGGCGAGTGTTCCGTGACGTCGGGATTCGGCAATGGGGGCATCAGCAGTCTGCAGGCGCGGCCAACGCGCAGGAAATAAGCCAATTTGCACCGCCAACGCAAGGCAGTCGGCTTCAACACGCTGCGGAGCCTTGTGATCGCTGCCGCCGGAACTCCGGCCGCAGCGGTCTGTCGAGGGCGTCAGCCTAGCAGGCAGGAGAAAGAATTTGTTGCGACGCAGCAAAAATGCTTGGAACCCGCTCTGCCATCCCTATACTGGTTCATGCTGCAGTGCAGCAAAAAGATTTGCCGTCCCGCTGTCCAACTCTTCCACAGGAGCCTGAGATGCAGACCGCTGAACAACTGATCGCTACCCAGAGGGCCCATGCCGAGACGGCCTTCGCGCTGGCCAACATGGCTTTTGACGGCGCGGAGAAGGTCGTCAAGTTGAACCTCCAGACCGCCAAGTCGGCACTGGACGAAGCCGCAGCCCGGGCCCAGGCCGTGCTGTCGGTACAGGATGCGCAGGCGCTCCTGGCCATCCAGAGCGAGCTGCTGCAGCCGCTGGCCGAGAAGACTGCGGCTTACGGCCGTCAGGTGTACGAGATCGCTTCGGCCACCAACGCCGACGTGAGCAAGGTTCTCGAAGCTCAATTGGCCGATTTGCAGCAGCGCTTCCTGGCTGCCGTGGACACCGCCTTCCAGAACGCACCGGCGGGCAGCGAGAACGCCGTGGCCCTGGTGAAGGCCAACCTTGCCGCGGCCAGCAGTGCCTACGAAAGCCTGCACAAGGTGGCCACGCAGGCTGTGGAAGCTGCCCGGGGCGACTCCGGCACCGCGAACGCCAAGGCCGCGGACGATGCACAGGAGCAGCCCGCCTGAGCCAACCCGCCCGCAGCCGGCGCCACGCGGGCTGCTGGGCGCGGCGATCGGGTCGGACCTCGGTCGCCGTCGTTAGAAGAAATCTCCGCGATACCGCGGTCCAGTACACCTTCCGCCCGGCGTCCGCCGGGCATTCTTTTGGCCGCGAGGGTACTGCCGCGGCGGCATTCAAGGCTGCGGTCCAAGGGACCGCGCTTCAAGAACGTCTGCGGGCGGGCACGTTAATGCCCATCGAGGCCACGGCTCGGAGCATCCTATGCGTCGAGAGCTCAGCCCTGAGCGGCACCGAGGACCTGCGACGCCATGAAGCCCGACCTGATCGTGATTGCCAATGCCAGCGAAGCGCGACTGCTGAGCCGTGAGGGCGCGACCGCTGCCCTGGTGATGGTGGACAGCGTGCACCGCCCCGAGCGCGGCGCCGCGGCGGGTACGCCCATACGCGTGCAGCAGGAGCCTGGCGAGCCGCTCGACCCTCGGCGCCGGCGGATGCGGGAATTCGCGATGGTCGTCGCCCAGCGTATCGAGGACGAGCTGGCCGACGGCCACTACGCCGCGCCGGCGCTGTTCGCCGCCTGCCCCTTCCTGGGCGAACTCATGCGCCAACTCCCGCGGCGGACGAAGGAAGCGATGCGCACGGTGATCGACGCCGACATCTCGGACCTCGACGAGGCCGAGGCGGCGCAGCGCATCGAGTTGGAGCTGCGCGCCGCGGCGCAGGACACCGGACGTGGCGGGAAAAGCCGGCGATGGCGCGCCGGATAAGGCGGCACGAAACTGGAGCGCCCTGCCCGCCCGGGCCGGGTCGCTGCAACAGGCTCGGCGCGAGAGCATCACTTTGATACGCCTTGGTACGCGCGGACGTGTATGAACGTTCCCATGAGCAGGCCCACGACTCCGCGCGGCGCTGAATCTTCAACGGCTCGCAACCGCAACTGCGCTACCCGTGGCGAGCGCGTCCGGCAACGGCGCCGCTGCGGCAGGGGGGGTCCCTGCCGCAGCCGGGAATGTCATGCCTGTCAGGTACGAGGCGGCCTGCATGCCGGCTCGGGGCAGGAAGCGATCCCTGCGCACTGGTGCGCAGGCTTTTGAAATCAGACCGATATGACACAGGTTGCACAGGCCATGACCCGCGGAGTGCGCACACTTGCGCCGGACGACACGCTGACCAAGGCGGCCAAGCTCATGGAGGAGATTGACAGCGGCGTCGTCCCCGTCTGCGATGGACAGCATCTGATCGGGTTGGTGACCGACCGGGACATCGTGGTGCGCGCCATCGCCCATGGGCGCTCGGCGGACACCACGATGCTGCGCGAGGTGATGAGCCCCAACCCGTACTGGTGCTATGACGACCAGCCGTTGGACGAAGTCCTCGACCAGATGCGCGACGCCCAGGTGAGACGCATGCCGGTGCTGGACCGCAACAAGCAATTGGTGGGCATCCTGACGCTGGGCGACGTGGCGGTACGGGCCCAGGACATCGTGGCTGCCGGCTCCGCTCTGGAGGAGATTTCCGAGCCCGTGGTCCAGCACCTGGCCGGCCGGCCCTGACCGAGGCGGACTGAAGCTTCGACGAGCCAAAAGCGAAACAGGTTCGCGCCAGCTACGTCGCCCCCTTGGGCTTGTCACCCGGGGGCGTTATCCCTCTGACGCACGATGGCCCCCCAGTGGCAGGGAGTTCACCGCGGCGGCCAAGGACAGCGTACGGCCGGACTTCACCATGTGTGCGAAGTCGCCGGCAGGCACCGGTTTGCTGAACAGGTACCCCTGCAACTCGTCGCATTGCTGCTGCCTGAGGTACTGTGCCTGCGCCTCGGTTTCCACGCCTTCGGCAACCACGCGCAGGTCCAGGTTGTGGGCCAGGCCGATCACGGCCTTGCAGATGGCGGCATCGTCGGGGTCGGTGGTGATGTCGTTGACGAACGAACGGTCGATCTTCAGGTAATCGAGCGGAAAACGCTTGAGGTAGCTCAGCGAGGAGTAGCCCGTGCCGAAGTCGTCGAGCGAGACGCCGACGCCCAGCGCCTTGAGCCTGCCCACCGTGGCGGCGGCGGTTTCGACATCGTGCATCACCGCGCTTTCCGTGATCTCCAGCCCCAGCATCCGGGGCGCCAAGGCGTTGGCCTGCAGCGCCTGCTCGACCTGGCGGAGCAGGCTGGACTGGTGAAACTGGCGAGCCGAGAGGTTGACGGCCACGGGTGGCACATGCAGACCATCGTCGAGCCAAGCGCGCAGTTGCCGGCACACCTCTGCCAGCACCCAGTCGCCCAGGGGCTCGATGAGGCCGGTGTCCTCGGCCAACGGGATGAAATGTGCTGGCGACACCATGCCGCGCTGCGGATGGCACCATCGCACCAGGGCCTCGGCACCGGTCAGCTCGCCGGTGTGCAGACTGACCTTCGGCTGGTAATGCACCAGCAGCTCACCGCGATCGATCGCACGGCGCAGGTCCGATTCCATAGCCAGCCTCGCCGCGACATGCACGTTCATCTCGGGCGCAAAGAAGCGGTATCGGTTGCCCCCTTGGGACTTGGCATGCTGCATGGCGGTGCTCGCATGGCGCCGCACGAGCGCGATGTCGTCGCTGTCGTCAGGGAACAGGCTGATACCGACCGATGCCGAGGGCCGGATCTCCAGGCCGTCGAGATTCTGGGGCCGGCTCATCGCCGCGATGAGCTTGGAGACGATGTCCGCGACATCCGAGGCGCTGTGCACGTCCTTGAGCAGCACGGCGAATTCGTCCCCACCCAGCCGCGCGACCGTGTCGGCTTCACGCACCGAGGCACCGAGGGCCTGGGCCACGGTGCACAGCAATTGGTCTCCGGCACCCTGCCCTAGTGCGTCGTTGACCAACTTGAAGCGGTCCAGGTTGACGTGCAGCAGGGCGAGCTTGCTGCCGTGGCGTCGCGCATCGGCCACCGACTGGTGCAGCCGCGCCTCCAGCGTGAAACGGTTGGCCAGTCCCGTGAGCTGATCGAAGGCAGCGTGGCGTGCGAGCTCGCGCTCGAAGTGCTTGCGCTCCTCGGTTTCGCGCAGACTCGCGATGCCAAAAGCCAGATCTTCAGCCAATTCCTGCAGGACCTTGATTTCCTGGTTGTCGAAGGCATCGACCTCGGCCGCGTAGATGCACAAGGCCCCCAGTACCTCACCCTTGGCCAGCAGAGGCAGCGCGATGCACGAAGCCAGGCCACGGGCCAGTGCCGCGTCGCGCCAGGGTGCCAGCGCGGGTTCCGCCACGATGTCCCTGACGACCACGGCTCGCGACTGGCGCACCGCCATGCCACCAACGCCCTGCCGCCCGGTGTCGTCACCCCAGCTCAGGTTCAGGCCGTTGACGTAGGCACCATCGACGCCGGCATGCGCTACCGGCTTGAGGCTGTGCCCGGCATCGGCGCATGCCCGGCCCACCCAGGCCAGACGGTAGCCGCCGATGTCCACCACGTGCTGGCAGATATCCTGTACCAGCGCGGCCTCGCTGCTGGCCCGCACCAGGGTGGCGTTGGCTTGCGACAGCACGCGCAAGGCCCGGTTGAGGCGCCGCAGCTCCTGGGCCTGAGCGAGGTCGCTGGCCTGGCCTTCTTGCAGTGCGTCGGCCATGCGGTTCAACGAGGCGGCAAGGCTTCCAAACTCCGTGCCCTCGGCCACCTCCAGCCGTGCCGTGAAATCACTTCCGGCCACCCTGCTCGCAAATGCCATGCAAGCGCGCAGCGTCTGGTCGATGTCGCGGCGGGCGGTTTCGGCCACCTCGCGCGCGGCCTGGAGCTGCAGCAGCGCCACACGGCGCCGCCGCAGCAGTCGGTGTATCCATAGCATCAGCGCCGCGATCAGCCCATCCGTCACCAGCACGCCGGCGCCGACGAAGCGCGCCATCTCGTGCCAGTTGCGCAACATGAGGTTTTCCGTCGCCGTGATGAGCACCGCCAGCGGGAAGCCGGCCACGGCATGCGCGGCCGCCATGCGCGGCGGTGCGTCCGCAGGGTTTGCGACCCGGGGCACGGTGGTGTACACGGTCGCGCTGGAGCGGCCCTGGGACAAGGCTCCGGCCAGTGAGCGCATCACGGGCGCGTCACGGTAGGAACGGCTCAGCGCCTGGGGCTGCGCCGGGTATCGCACCAGCGGCGTGCCGTCACGGCGCAGCAACACGATGACGCTGTCTCTATCGCTGTCGCTGAAATTGATCGAGCGGTAGAACTGCTCGAAGTAGGCCAAATCGATGCCGGCCACGGCCAAGCCGGTCCACTGGCCGGAAGGCAGGTGCAGCTTGCGCGAGACGAAGACGGTCCACTGCCCGGTAACCCGGTTCCTTGCCGGCGTGGAGACGTAGACATCCAACGCCGGGTCCGCCACATGGGCCTGGAAGTAGTCCCGGTCAGTCAGGTCGAGCTCGACCGGCGGGAAGCTCCGGCTGCCGTTGAGGGGCCGTCCGTCGAGTGCCACGATGGCCACGCCGTCGAGCACTTCCACCTCGGCCACACGTTCGCGCAGGAAGGCGTGAGTGGCCCGCGCGCCCAGGGCCAGCGATAGCGGCTGACCACTGTCCGAGACACCGGTTTCGAGCCGGTCCACGACGCGCCTGAGCACGAAGTCAACCGTGTGCAGCGTCTGTCCCGCATGCTCGGCCGCCGTGGCGGAGAAGTTGGCCAGGTACAGCCGCCAAGTCTCCAGGCTCTCTTGACGCGCCCGCCACAGCATCAAAGCCGCCGAGGCCGTGAGCAACAGGATCACGATGGCACCCGCGAGCAACACCCCAGTCTCGCGCAGGGACGGACTGGCCGTGAGCGTGGCAACGTCACGCGATTGGCAATCGATGGGCATCGGAAGGTCAGCAGTGGACGAACGACAAGCGCGGAGTACCCGAGTCCTATCGTGCCACGCGCCAATCAGGGTCGGGACTGCTCGCCACGGCCGTTCACACAACTAAATCTGACCCTACCGGGCCGGCGGCTCTCCGAGGGGGCTGCAACAAGTCATGCCTTTGAGACCGGGGCGGCACGCCAACTAAATCTGGCCC